>NZ_CP015583.1:3790000-3987500 GCF_001941945.1 Roseomonas gilardii
GTGACCTGGATGAAAACCAGCAGGTGCAGCCCCAGCCGTTCCGCATCCAGCTCGGCATGGTAGCCACGGATCAACCCGCTGGCCTCCAGCGCCGCCCGCCGGCGCGAGCATTGCGAGGCGGACAGGCCGATCCGCTCCCCGATCTGCTGATTGGTCAACCGGGCATCCTCCTGCAAAGCCCCGAGCAGGCGGAGGTCGAGCGCATCCAGGGTCGGAGATTCGTGCATGGATGGGGATTTTCGTGCGTGTTTCGTGCACGAATGAAGCGTTTCCGGCATGGTTTCGCAAGCAGCTTGCGCGAGCCCAACGGCATGATGTGCGCCATAACGGAGGATATCCAGGAATGGGACCTTTCCCACATGACGCGCCGCGGTCGAGCATCAGCGAGCACAACCCCATGGGCACGGACGGCTTCGGCTTCGTCGAATACGCGCATCCGGAGCCTGAGAAGCTGCACGCCCTGTTCCGCCAGATGGGCTTTTCCGCCGTGGCGCGGCACCGCACGAAGCGCAGCACCCTCTACCGCCAGGGCGACATCAACTATCTGCTGACCGAGGAGCCCGGCAGCCATGCCGCGCGCTTCGCGGAACGCCATGGCCCCAGCGTGCCGTCGATGGCCTTCCGCGTGGTGGATGCGCAGCACGCCTATCGCCGCGCGCTGGAACTGGGCGCCGAGCCGGCCGACCCCACCGATGGCGCGAAGACCATCGACATCCCCGCGATCAAGGGCATCGGCGGCAGCCTGCTCTACTTCATCGACCGGTATGGCGAGAACGGCTCGGTCTATGACGCCGAGTTCGAATGGAGTGGCGAGCGCGAGCCCTTCCCGAAGGGCGCCGGGCTCTTCTACATCGACCACCTGACGCACAACGTCTATCGCGGCCGGATGGACCACTGGTACGCGTTCTACAGCAGGCTCTTCAACTTCCGGCAGATCCGATACTTCGACATCAAGGGCGAGTACACGGGCCTCTTCTCCCGCGCGCTGACCAGCCCCGACGGGCGCATCCGCATCCCGCTGAACGAGAGCGCGGACGACGAGAGCCAGATCGAGGAATACCTGCGCGCCTACCAGGGCGAGGGCATCCAGCACATCGCCTGCGGCTGCAACGACATCTACGGCACGATCGAGGGGCTGCGGGGGGCAGGGCTGAGCTTCATGCCCGCGCCGCCCGACACTTATTACGAGAAGGTGGACGCGCGCCTGCCGGGCCATGGCGAAGACCTCGCCCGGCTGAAGAGGAACGGCATCCTGGTGGATGGCGAGGGCGTGGTGGAGGACAGGAAGGCGCGGCTGCTGCTGCAGATCTTCTCGGGCAACGTGATCGGCCCGGTCTTCTTCGAGTTCATCGAACGCAAGGGCGATGACGGCTTCGGCGAAGGCAACTTCCGCGCCCTGTTCGAGAGCATCGAGGAGGACCAGCTCCGCCGGGGCGTGCTGTCGGCGGCCCACGCGGCGGCCTGAACCTCCGCCGGGGACCGAAGCCGGTCCTCGGCCGATACCGCCGGCCTGCCGCTCAATCCCTGGGAGCGAGGCAGTGCCGGAGGTGGAGGCGCTACCGCTTCAGGCCGGGAATGGCGCCCAGCAGATTCTGGGCGAGGCCCGGCGGCAGGCCCTGGGGCAGTTGAAGGGTCTGGTAGCCTGTGGGGATGCGGAAGCGTGCCGGATCCTGGCGGGCATAGGTGACGCTGGTGGCCTCGATGCCGCCCTGGCGGCCCTGCACCTGCCCTTCGGCGCGCAGCAGCACGCCATCCGCCGTCAGGCAGGCGTGGCCGCTGGCATCGCGCTCCTCATAGCGCCAGTTGGTACAGGACAGCCCGGCGATCTTCGCCTGCCCTTCGCGCGTGAAACGCGTGTTGGGGCCGAAATCGGCGGGCAGGCCCATCTTCTGCAACTCCTCGGCCGGAAGCTCGGTGACGAGGCGCATCTTGTCCATCACCAGCCGCGCCTGGCCGCTGCGGCGGTCCAGCACGCCCCAGCCGTTCTGGCGCGGCAGTTCCAGGCGCAGCAGGCGCTCGGAGGCCAGCCATTCCGCCTCGACCGGCTCCGGCTTGCCGCCGAGGGTCCGGTAGGTGACGGCGACGTCGCGGCTGGGCTCCAGCCGCGGCGCGGCGCCGCCGGTCTGCGCCATGGCGGGCGGGATGGGGGCGGCGGCCAGCAGGCTGGCGGCCAGCAAGGCACGGCGTATGGATCGGCGCATGGCGGGGGGTCCTCCGCTCCTGTCGGCGGCACAGGGCCGGGAACGGGTCCCCGGCCCTGTGCCGCCCTGGGTGATCGGCCTCAGTCGTCCTGCCCGCGCACCAGCACCTCGCGCTTGCCGACATGGTTGGCGGGGCCGACGATGCCTTCCTTCTCCATCTGCTCGATGAGCTTGGCGGCGCGGTTGTAGCCGATGGAGAGGTGGCGTTGGACGAAGGAGGTGCTGGCCTTGCCCTCCCGCGTCACGAGGTCCACCGCCTGCTCGAAGAGGCCACGCTCGCCGCCCTCTCCGCCGCCGGGGCCACCGGTGGGAGCGTCCTCGTCCTCGACCTCGGTGACCTCCTCGATATAGGAGGGCTCGCCCTGTTCGCGCAGGTATTCGACGATGGCCTCGACCTCGGCATCCGAGACGAAGGGGCCGTGGACGCGGTTCATGCGGCCGACGCCGGCCATGAACAGCATGTCGCCCTGGCCGAGAAGCTGCTCGGCGCCCTGCTCGCCCAGGATGGTGCGGCTGTCGATCTTGGAGGAGACCTGGAAGCTGATGCGCGCCGGGAAGTTCGCCTTGATGACGCCGGTGATGACGTCCACCGAGGGGCGCTGCGTCGCCATGATGACATGGATGCCGGCGGCGCGCGCCATCTGGGCGAGACGCTGCACCGAGGCCTCGATCTCCTTGCCTGCCACCACCATCAGGTCGGCCATCTCGTCGATGACCACCACGATCATCGGCAGCGGTTCCAGCGCCAGGGGCTGGTCCTCGAAGACCGGCTTGCCCGTGTCGGGGTCGAAGCCCGTCTGCACGCGGCGGGTGAGCTGCTCGCCCTTCTCGCGGGCGGCGGTGACCTTCTTGTTGTAGCCGGCGATGTTGCGCACGCCGAGCTGCGAGAGGGCGCGGTAGCGGCGCTCCATCTCCCGCACCGTCCATTTCAGCGCGCCGATCGCCTTGGGGCTTTCCGTCACCACCGGGGCCAGGAGATGCGGGATGCGGTCATAGACCGAGAGCTCCAGCATCTTCGGGTCGATCATGATGAAGCGGCACTCGTCCGGCCCATAGCGGTAGAGCAGGCTGAGGATCATGGTGTTGATCGCCACCGACTTGCCCGAGCCGGTGGTGCCGGCGACCAGGAGGTGCGGCATGGTCGCGAGATCGGCGATCACCGGGGCGCCACCGATATCCTTGCCCAGCGCGAGGCTAAGGCGGCCCTGCGCCCGGCCCCATTCCTCGTCGGCCAGCAGTTCGCGCAGATAGACCGTCTCGCGCTTCGCGTTCGGCATCTCGATGCCGATGACGTTGCGGCCCGGCACGGTGGCGATGCGGACGGCGGTGACGGACATGCTGCGCGCCACGTCGTCGGCCAGGCCGATCACGCGCGCGGACTTGGTGCCGGGCGCGGGCTCCAGCTCGTAGAGCGTCACCACCGGCCCGGGGCGCACCTCCACGATGCGGCCGCGCACGCCGTAATCCTCCAGCACGCCTTCCAGCATGCGGGCGTTGTTCTGCAGCATCTCCTCGGTCGGGCCGCTGTCGCGGCGGCGCGGCGCCTCGGTCAGCAGCTCCAGCGGCGGCAGCGCGAAGTGTTCCGGCGGCAGGTTCCGGGGGGGCGGCGGAACAGGACGGCGGGGCGGTGGAGCGATCCGCTCGGACCGGGGCGGCGGAGGCGGCGGCGGCAGGTCGTCGTCGTCCTCGTCATCCACCGGCTCCGGCGCGCGGCCGAAGCGCGGCTCGATGCGGCGGACAGGCGGGGCTGCCTCCTCCGTGGGGCGGCGCCCGCCGAGGCGCAGGCCGGGGATGGCGATCCGGGGGCGGCCCGGCGCTTCCTCCGGCGCATCCTCTTCCTCCGGCTCGAAATAGGCGGGGCGGGGCGTCTGTCGGGCGGGGGCGTCCTCGGGCGGCAGGTGAATCCGGGGGCCGGGCCGGGCGGCGGAGGCGCTGCGGCGGGCAGCGGCGTCGTCGGCGGCGCTCAGCAGGTGCTGCAGGTCCGGCGAGGCCTGCCTCTGCCGTGACAGTAAGCCTCCCAGGTTGCGGAAGGGCGAGAAGATCTCCCCGAAGCCACGGGAGCCGCTCCGCTCCATCCTGGCCCGGCGGCGCGCAGCGCGCTCGGAAATCTCCATGCCGAGCGAGACACCGCCCCGCGCGGCCGCCACGCTGCCCCGGGCGGCGCTGACGCCCGCCCTGCGCCAGGACAGGAGGGGGATGCCCAGGGCCACGAAGCCGAAGACCAGGCCCAGCACCGCCGTCGCCGCGCCGGTGGCCACGCCGCCGAAGGGGCCGAACCAGCCGCGCGCGGCGCCGTCCACGGTGCCGCGCACCAGCGGCCCCACCGCCCCGCCCGCAGGCACCGAGCCCCAGGCAGGCAGGCCAGCCAGGATGGCGGCGGAGGCGAGCACCGGCAGGGCGGCTAGCATCGCCGCGACACGGCCGGCGAAGGGCTTCAGGCTGCGATGCGTGCCGAGGCGCAGCGCCCAGCAGAGCAGGCAGGCCGCCGGCAGCCATCCGGCCCAGCCGAAGCCCTGCAGCAGCACATCGGAAAGCATGGCGCCGACCGGGCCGGCGAGGTTCCGGGGAGGACGCGTCGTGGCGGTGGAAAGGGAGGGGTCGGCCGGGTTGTAGGAGATCAGCGCCACGACCAGGGCCAGGCCGGCGAGGCCGAGCAGCACGCCCACGAACTCCCCGCCGCGCCGCCGGATCGCCGCCCGCACGGCCGGCGAGGCGAAGCGCTGGGCGGCTCCGGAAAAGCGCCCGTTCGGAGAGGATGAGCGATCGGTAGCGGCACGCGACATCAGGGAACCCAAGCTGAGACCTTGCCTCAGCCTAGCATGCCAAATACCTGTCGCGTACCGCTTTTCTCAACCGCAGCAAGGGATTGGCCGCCCGCAGAGGCCGGGAAGCCACAACCCCCGGTCAGTAGGTGGCGAAGATCCTCGCCACCTCGGCGGGGTCCCGCGTCACCGTCAGCGCCATGGCGAGGAGGATGCGCGCCTTCTGAGGGTTGAGGTTGTCGGCGGTCAGGAAGCCGTATTCCTTCAGCTTGGTGCTGGGGAAGACGCGGCCGGAGCCGGCGCGGCTGCACTGGACGACGATCACACCGTCCTGCACCGCCTGCTTCAGCGGCTCCAGGTCGCCCGGGCCGCAGAAGCCGGGGGCGAAGCCGGCGGAGACGATGCCCTTCGCTCCGGCGGCCAGGAAGGCGCGCACCGCCGTGCCGTCCGCCCCGGCATAGGCGTAGCTGATATCCACCCGCGGCAGGACGTCGAGCGCGCGAATGTCGAAGACCGTCTCCGGAGCCCCGAGTCGCAGCGGCTTGCGATACCAGACCACTTGGTCGCCATCCGCCTGCCCCAGCACGCCGAAATCCGGGGAGCGGAAGGTCTGCATCCGGCCGGTCGAGGTCTTGGTGACCTCGCGCGCGGACTGGATCTCGTCGTTCAGCAGGACCATGACGCCCATGCCGCGCGCCGCGGGATCGGCCGCGACCCGCACCGCGTTCACCAGGTTCAGCCCGGCATCGGTGGAGAGGGCGGAGGCGGGGCGCTGCGAGCCGGTGACCACGATCGGCACCGGCACCTTGGCGGCGAGATGGAGGGCGTAGGCCGTTTCCTCCAGCGAGGCGGTGCCGTGGCCGATGACGATGCCGGCGAGGCCCGGATTCTCCGCCACGACCTTGTCGCAGAGCAGGACCAGCGCCTTCCATTCCGGGAAATGGATGTTCGGGCTGGGCACGGCGCTGAAGGGCACCGGGAAGACATCGGCGACGAGCTGCACCTCGGGGAAGCGGGCCAGGATGGCCTCGGCATCCATCATGTTGCCGGTGGAGCCGTAATCCACCGTGTCCAGCGGCCCCTTGCCGAGGGAGGAGATGGTCCCCCCTGTGCCGATGAAAGCGACGCGCGGCCGGCTCATGCCGCAGCCTCCGCCTTGCGGGCGATCGCAGCCTCGATCTCCGCGGTGCTCATCACGTCACCGAAGGTCAGGTAGATGTTCATGAGAGACGCGTTGTGCTCCTCGTCGGTCACGGCGGCATTGCCGTCCGAGACCATGATGACGCGGAAGTTCAGCATCATCGCGTCGCGGGCGGAAGTCTCGCAGCAGATATTGGTCAGCGTGCCGGTGATCAGCAGCGTCTCGATGCCGCGCTCGCGCAGCAGGGCGGCGAAATCCGGCCCGCCCTTCGCCGCGCCGGGGATGAAGGCGCTGTAGCGGAATTTCGGCACGACCATGTCGCCGGGCCGGATGTCGAGCCCCGGCCAGAAGGCATGGCCCGCGCTGCCGGGTGCCATGGAGCGGACACGGGCGGCACGCTGGGCCTCCGAGACGGATTCCTCCAGCACCGACCATTCGTGGCGGGATTCCTTGTCGGAAGCGTTCTGCACCCAGTACACGGCACCGCCGGCCGCGCGCAGCCTGGCGGCGAGGTGGTTGATGTTCGGCACGATATCCGTGCCGCCCGGCACGAAGGCATGCGCCAGAGCGGGGTCAAGATAGCCGTTCTGCATGTCGATCACCACCAGCGCGGTGCGCGCCGGGTCGAGATCGGCGAAGCGGTGCTCGGTGCCGAACTTGGCCAGCACGCGCTGCCGGACGAATTCGGGGATGCGCGTCCGGTTCATCAGGCGGCGGCCTTCCGGCCGGCGCGGCCGAGGGCGTCCACGATCTCCTCCGTGCTCAGCACGTCGCCGAAGCTGCCATAGAAGTTGACCAGCGTGGCGTTGTGCTCCTCGTCGGTCAGGGCGGCATTGGCGTCGGAGACCATGATGGTGCGGAAGTTCAGCATCATCGCGTCGCGGGCCGAGGATTCGCAGCAGACATTGGTCAGCGTGCCGGTGATCAGCACCGTGTCGAAGCCCCGCTCCCGCAGCACGCGCGGCAGGTCGGAGGAGCCCTGGATGAAGGCGCTGTAGCGGTATTTCCGCAGCACCGTATCCTCTGGCTTCACCTCCAGATCAGGCCAGAGCTCATGGCCCTCTGTGCCCTCGCTCATCGCACGGGCGCGGGCCTCGCGACGCTCGGGGAGGGTGTAGTCCTCCAGCACCGACCATTCCGCGGCGGAGCGGGCGTTGAAGGTGTTGCGGATCCAGAAGACCGCGCCCCCGGCATCGCGCAGGGCGGTGGCGAGGCGGTTGATGGCGGGCACGATCTCCACCGCCGTGGGCACCGGCGCGAAGCCGAGATCGGCGCGCATGAAGCCGTTCTGCATGTCCACCACCACCAGGGCGGTGCGCTTCGGGTCCAGCTCCGCGAAGGGATGCGCCGTGCCGCGCCGGGCAACGACGCGGTCCACGATGCTCTGCGGGATGGCGATCTTGTGCATCAGGCGAATTCCGGGGTGAGGGCGGCGTCGGGCACGCGCACGCAGCGGGCCATGCGGCCGGGGGCCGGATGGCGGGCCGAGGGCTCGCCGGCCAGGCATTCCGACGTGGCCAGCGAGCAGCGCGGGGCGAACTTGCAGCCAGGGGGCAGGTTGCGCAGGTCGGGCGGTGCGCCCGGGATGGTCTCCAGGTCGCGGTCGCGCGGCTGGTTGTGCACGGTGGAGGCGAGCAGGCCGGCGGTGTAGGGGTGCATCGGGTCGCGTAGCACCTCGCGCACCGGGCCGGTTTCCACCACGCGGCCGGCATACATCACCGCCACGCGGTCGGCGATCTCGGCGGCGACGCCCAGGTCGTGCGTCACGAAGATCACCGACATGCCCATTTCCTGCTGCAGGCGGCGCAGCAGGATCAGCACCTGGATCTGCACCGTGGCGTCCAGCGCGGTGGTGGGCTCGTCGGCCAGGAGGAGCTTGGGCTCGCAGCTCAGCGCCATGGCGATCATGGCGCGCTGGCGCAGACCACCCGACAGCTCGAACGGGTAGGCATCGAGGCGGCGCTGGGCGGAGGGGATCTTCACCAGGTCGAAGAGTTCCAGCGCCCGGGCGAGGCCCTGCCTGTGGCTGACGCCCTTGTGCAGGGCGACGACCTCGGCGATCTGGTCGCCCACCCGCGCCACCGGATCGAAGGCGGTCATCGGCTCCTGGAAGATCATGGAGACGGTGCCCCCACGGAAGCGGCGCAGATCGCCATCACCCATCGCCAGCACGTCCTGGCCCGCGATGCGGACCTTGCCGTCGATCACCGCGCGCTTCGGCGGCAGCAGGCGCATCAGTGCGCGCATGGTGACGCTCTTGCCGGAGCCGCTCTCGCCCAGCATGCAGAGCACCTCGCCCGGCGCCATGGCGAAGCTGACGCCATTGACCGCGCGCACGGTGCTCTCGCGCGTCACGAAGCGGACATTGAGGTCCTGGACCTCGACCAGCGGTGCGGTCGCGCTCATCCCGTCCTCCCTCAATGCACCAGTGGTGCCGCGACGAGGTCTGCCCGGCCGGCCAGGCTGTGACCCGATCCCGGGTCCTGGATATGGCAGGCGGCGCAATGCGCGCCGGGCGCGTCGGTGTCGCCCAGTTGCGGCATCTTCGCGGCGCAGACCTCCTCGGCGAAGGGGCAGCGGGTGCGGAAGCGGCAGCCGGAGGGCGGGTTGATCGGGTTGGGCGGATCGCCGGTCAGCGGCGGCTCCTCCATCCGGTGGTCCGGGTCCATGGAGGGGTGGGAGGCCAGGAGCGCACGCGTATAGGGGTGCTTCGGGGCGCGGTAGAGATCCTCGGCCGGGCCGATCTCCACCACCTGCCCCAGATACATCACCAGCACGCGGTCGCTGATCCAGCGCACCACGCTGAGGTCGTGGCTGATGAAGATGTAGGTGAGGCTCAGCTCCCGCTTCAGCGTGCGCAGCAGGTTCAGCACCTGCGCCTCGACGCTCTTGTCCAGGGCGGAGACGGCCTCGTCCAGGATCACCATGCGCGGTCGCAGCGCCAGGGCGCGGGCGATGTTCACGCGCTGCTTCTGCCCGCCCGAGAGCTCGTGCGGGTAGCGCGGGCCGAACAGCGCCGGGTTGAGGCCAACCTTCAGCAGCAGCTCCCGCGCCAGGGAGAGGGCCTCCCCCTTGGGCACGCCATGGGCGATGGGGCCGAAGGCCACGGAGCCCTGGATGGGCATGCGCGGGTTCAGCGAGGAGGCGGAGTCCTGGAACACCATCTGGACCTGCTTGCGCATCGCGGCAACGGAGATGCCGCGCGGGGTGGCGACCTCCTCGCCATCGAAGATCTGCTCGCCGCTGTCCGGGACGATCAGGCGGGTGAGGAGGCGGGCCAGGGTGGACTTGCCGCAGCCGGATTCACCGACGATGCCCAGCGTCTCGCCCTTCATGACACGGAAGGACACGCCGTCCACGGCGCGGACATGGCCGGTGACGCGTTGCAGGGCGCCGCCACGCAGCGGAAAGTGCTTCTGCAGGTTGCGCACATCCAGCAGCGGCTGGGCCGGGCCGCCGACATCGCGCGGGTCACGGAAGCTGGCCGGGGAAAGGGTCGTCTGGCTCATGCTCATCAGATCCGGACATCCATCGCGGCGCGCAGCCCGTCGCTGACCATGTTGACGCTGACCGAGGTGATGAAGATCGCGATGCCGGGCATGGCGGCGACCAGCGGGTTCACATAGATCGACTGGCGCAGCGTGTTCAGCATCAGGCCCCAGTCCGGCTCCGGCGGTTTCACGCCGAGGCCGAGGAAGGAGAGGCCCGAGCCGAGCAGAATGCCGACGCTGATCATGCCGGAGGCATAGACCAGCACCGGGCCGAGCACGTTGCCCAGCACATGGTGCCACAGCACGAGGTGGATGCCGGCGCCGGTGGCGCGCGCCGCGTCCACGAAATCCAGCGAGCGAACCTGGGTGGTGGCGCTTTCCGCGATGCGGCAGAGCGGCGGAATGAAGACGAGGGAAAGGGCGATGAAGGCGTTGCCGATCCCGCCGCCCATGGCGCCCGAGATGGCGACCGCGAGCAGGATGGAGGGGAAGGCGTAGAAGACGTCCATCACCCGCATGATCAGCGTGTTGGTGCGGCCTCCGACGAGGCCCGCCAGCACGCCCAGCCCGCCGCCGACCGCAGTGGCGATGGCCACGGGGACGAAGCCCATCAGCAGCGTCAGCCGCCCGCCATAGAGGAGGCGGGAGAGCATGTCGCGCCCGAGTTCGTCCGTGCCCAGCGTATGGCCCATGTAGCCGGGGGGCTTGAGCCGGCGGACGATGCTTTCCTTGTAGGGATCGAAGGGCGCCAGCCAGGGCGCCGCCACGGCCAGCAGGATGATGGTCAGCAGGACCAGGCCAAAGAAGAGGGTCACGTAGTCGTAGCGCAGGCGGTAGCCGACGGTGCCCCAGTAGCCGCGGACCTTGGGCAGGCCGATGCTGTCCGGAATGGCCGTGGGGGAGGTCCGGCCGGCGGTGGTGCTGCTCATGGCGCCGCTCTCCTCAGACACGCTTGATTCGGGGGTCGATGGCGGTCTGCACCAGATCGACCGTGAGGTTGGTCACCACGAAGATCATGGCCAGCACCAGGATCGTGCCCTGGAGCACGGGGATGTCGCGCGTCAGGATCGCCTTGCTCAGCAGGAAGCCGGTGCCTGGCCAGGCGAAGACCGTCTCGACCAGGATGGAGCCGCCCATCAGCGCGCCGAACTGCAGCCCCATCACCGCCAGGATCGGCGGCAAGGCGTTCTTCAGCACGTGTCGGATCGCCTTGCTTTCCGGCAGTCCGTTGGCACGCAGCGTGGTGACGAATTCCTGCGCCATCACCTCGGTGATCGCGGAGCGGGCGGTGCGGGCGATGATGCCGACCGGGATCATCGACAGGGTGATCACCGGCAGGATCATGAAGGGCAAGGTGCTCCAGCCGATCGAGGCGGAGCCGCCCGGCCCCATGCCGGAGGCGGGCAGGATCTGCGCCTCCACCGAGAAGAGGATCACCAGCACGATGCCGAGCCAGTAGTTCGGCACCGAGACGCCGAGGATGGCGGTGCCGGTGACCATCCGGTCCAGCCAGCTTCCGGCGCGGTAGCCGGCGATGGCGCCCAGCGCGATGGCCACCGGGAAAGCGATCAGCACCGCGAGCAGGGAGAGCAGCACGGTGTTGCCGAGGGAGCGCAGGATCTCCTCCAGCACCGGGCGCCCCGTGGCGATGGAACGCCCGAGATCGCCCGTCAGCACGCTGCCGAGCCAGGAGAGGTACTGGACCGGCAGAGGCCGATCGAGGCCGTAGAGCGCCTTCAGCTTCGCGACCGTCTCGGCATCGGCGTCCGGCGGCAGCATGGTCTGCAAGGGGTCGCCGGGCGCCAGATAGACCAGCAGGAAGCAGATGATGGACACGCCCAGCGCGATCGGCAGGACGGCCAGCAGACGGCGTTGGACGTAGACCAGCATGGAACTCTGTCCCTCAGGGCTGCACGGTGACTTGCGTCAGGTCCTGGAACCAGCTCTGCGCCTGCACGAATCCCTTCACCTTGGGCGACAGGGCGCGCGGGTTCAGGTCATGTGCCACCCAGATCATCACGGCCTGCTCGTTCATGCGCTCGTGGACCTTGGTCAGGATCGGCAGACGCTTCTCCGGGTCGAAGGTGTTCATGGCCTCCGCGACCAGCTGATCGACTTGCGGGTCCTCGAAATGCCCCCAGTTGCTGCCTGCCGGCGACCACTGCGACTTCATGATGAAGCGGAACATCCCGTTGAACGGGTCCTGCGTCGCGCGGGTGATGTTGATGCCGTTGATGTCGTGGTGCTTGTCCACGCCCTCGCGGCCCACCTGCAGCAGCGCGTTCCAGTCCATGACCTGAAGGTTGACCTTGAAGCCGACCTCCTCCAGCTGCGCCTTCACCAGCTCGTTCATCGGCAGCGGCTGCATCTGACCGGAGCCGGAGGTAGAGATGGCGAAGGTGACGTTGCAGGGGACGCAGCCGGCCTCCTTCAGCAGCGCCTTGGCCTTGTCCGGATTGTACTCGTACTTCACCGGCTTGCCGTAATAGGCGGTGGAGGGCGGCACGGTGGCGTAGCCCGGCAAGGCGACGCCGCCCAGCATCTCCACCATATCATCCCGGTTCAGCGCGTAGTTGGCCGCCTGCCGCACCCGGATGTCGTTGAAGGGCTTGTCCACGAAATTGAGCTGGTAGGCCCAGTTATGCGGATAGGCATTGGTGATCACCTGCATGCCCGAGGATTTCAGGCGGGGGATGGTGTCGGGCGCCGGGGCCTCGATCCAGTCCACCTGTCCGGAAAGCAGCGAAGCGGTGCGCGTCGATGCCTCCGGCATCGGCAGCAGCACCAGCCGGTCCTGCTTCGGGACACGGGCCTTGTCCCAGTACTCCTTGTTCGCCACCAGCTCCAGCCGCTCGCCCGGCACCATGCGGGAGAAGCGGTAGGGGCCCGTGCCCGAGGGATTCTTGGCGAAGGCGTTGGCGTCGTTCTTCAGCTCCTCCGCACGGGCGGGGCTGACCATCATCAGGAAGGACAGGTTGTAGGGAAAGATGCTGTCCGGCTGCTTGGTGGTGAAGGCGACGGTGTAGTCGTCGATCTGCTCGACGCCCGCGAAGTTGGTCAGGTAGCTGCGGGCGAAGGCGAATTGCTGTGCATTGAACTGGGGCGCGCCCTCCTTGGTCATGCGCTCCATGTTCCAGACCACCGACTTCGCGTTGAAGTCACTCCCGTCGTGGAACTTCACACCCTTGCGGAGGGTGAAGATCCAGCGTCGGCTGTTGTTGGGGTCGATGTGCCATTCGGTGGCCAAGCCCGGCTTGATATCGGCGATCTTGTCGCCCTTCGACAGGTCCCAGAGGATCAGGGAGTCGTAGAGGTTGTAGCCGACGAAGCGCCAGCCCTCGAAGCCCTGGTCCGGCATGCCAGCGGTGAGCGGGATGTCGCCCGCCGTCATGGCCACACGCAGTACGCTTTCCGCCGAGGCGGGCGCCACGGTGCCCAGCAGCGTGGTCATCAGGCCCAGGGTGACGCCGAAACGGGTCGCACACAGCCGCGTCGCACCCAGGCGCAGGGATGGCACCGTCATCTTCTCTCCTTGTCCCGGCAGGACGGATCGGAATCTCTGCTTTCCGTGTCAGCAATCGCCGTGCCAGATTTCGCGCGACGCGGCCGGCCAGGGCAGCACGCAACGCCGACGCGGGACGGGCCGCGATCCGTGCCGTGCCGGGCGGCATTTCACCCGGCGGGAATGCCACAGCGCGCGGCAGATGCGCGCCGATGTCCCACAGCGCGCGCCGCTTATGACGCCAGAACAACGGCTTTCATCCTTGTCCAGCACTGGGAGCATGGAAAATCCTGCCATTTCTTTGGGCGCGACAGACCGGCGGCGCGGACGTAACCTCGTGCCGTTCCTCCCTTGGCCTGACAGGCCCCTGCCGGAGTCTCTCCCCATGACGACCGAAACCGATCCCGAACTGGATATGGCGCTCGCGCGCGCCGGTATCACCCTGCCGCCGGGACGCTATGCCGGCGTGCTCGCCACCCATCGCGACCTGCAGAAGATGATGCCGATCCTGCGCCAGCCGCGCACCGCCGCGGCCGAGCCGGCGGGGATCTATGTGCTGGACACCATCACGCGGGAGCAGGCGCCGTGAACGACGCGAAGCTGGAAGACCTCTCCATCGCCGAGGCCGGGGCGAAGCTGCGCGACGGCAGCCTGACCTCCGCCGCCCTGACGCACCATGCACTGGACCGGATCGCGAAGCTCGATGGCGCCCTGCATGCCTTCGTGCTGGTCACGGAGGAACGCGCCATGGCCGATGCGGCCAGGGCCGATGCCGAGCTCGCCGCCGGCACCGATCGCGGGCCGATGCACGGCATCCCCTATGCGCTGAAGGACATCTACGACACCGCCGGCATCCGCACGACATGCCATTCCAAGCTGCTGATCGACAATGTCCCCACCGAGGACAGCGTCGTGGCGGCGAAGCTCGCCGCGGGCGGCGGCGTGCTGCTGGGCAAGCTGGCGACGCATGAATTCGCCATGGGCGGGCCGAGCTTCGACCTCCCCTTCCCGCCCGCGCGCAATCCCTGGAACACCGACCACATCACCGGCGGTTCCTCCTCCGGCTCCGGCGCCGCCGTCGCCGCCGGCCTGGTGCGCATGGCAATGGGCTCCGACACCGGCGGATCGATCCGCGGTCCCGCGGCCTATTGCGGCACGGTGGGCCTCAAGCCGACCTATGGGCTGATCAGCCGGCGCGGCGTCTTCCCGCTTTCCTACACGCTCGACCATTGCGGCCCGCTGACGCGCAGCGTCGAGGATGCGGCGATCACCACCGAGATGCTGGCGGGCTTCGACCCGCTCGACCCCGCGAGCGCCGACAAGCCGGTCGTCGATCTGCGCAGCGGGCTGGAGGATGGCGTCGCGGGCCTGCGCGTCGGCATGCCGCGCAACCTCTACCGCGATGCCGAAGGGCTTTCGCCCGAGGTCTATGACGCGATCGAGCGTGTCGGACAGGCACTGGAAGCGGCGGGCGCGATCGTCGAGGAGGTCACGCTTCCCGACTATTCCCTCTTCAATGCCTGCGGCCGCGTGATCCTGACCGCCGAGGCCTTCGCCATCCACGAGAAGGACCTGCGCGAGCGGCCGCAGGATTACGGCGAACTCTTCCTCATGCGGATCGTCACCGGTGCCGCGATCAGCAGCGCGGACTACATCCAGGCTCAGCGCCTGCGCCGCGAACTCTCCATGGCGGTGAACCGCGAGGCGCTGAAGACGTACGACGTGCTGCTCACCGCCTGCGCCCTCGGCCCGGCCCCCGCCTTCGCCGACTGCCCGCCGGACCGCCCCATGTTCTGGCCGATCCAGACCATGCCCTTCAACGTCACGGGCAATCCGGCCCTTTCCATGCCGGCCGGCCTCTCCGCCTCCGGCCTGCCGCTCTCCGCCCAGATCGTCGGCCGCCCCTTCGACGAGGCCACACTCCTCCGCGTCGGCCGCGCCGTCGAGAAAGCCACGGCCCACTGGGGCGCCACCGCTCCGGCTCTGCTCGCGGCTGAATGATCTGGCCTGGGAACCGGGAGGCTCTGCCTCCCGGACCCTTTGCTGAAGAAGGGGCCGCTCAGGGGGATAGTATCCCCCTGAGACCCCGCCATGAGCGCTCCGCGAGGAGGGGATTCCCGCCGTTGCGCCAATAGCGACCGGTGTCCTGTTCCCCCTCCTCGCGGAGCGCTCATAGGGTTCCCATGGGGGCGAAGCACTGCTTCGCCCGTCCCTGGGCGGGTGGGTTTCAGGGAGGGCAGAGCCCTCCCTGGACCCGGCCCGATCACCCAGCGCCGAGCGCCGGCACGCGGTTGTGCCAGTCGGTGTCGCGCTGGTAGGCGTCGCCGATGGTCATGAGGCGGGCCTCGGCGAAGGGGCGGCCGACGAGCTGGAGGCCGACGGGCAGGCCGCGATCGTCGAAGCCGCAATGCACGCTCAGCCCGGGCAGGCCGAGATAGTTGATCGGCCGCGTGTTCTGCGTGATCAGGCCGAAGCGGCGGATGGCCTCGGGGTCGCCGCCGTCGATGCGGCATTCCGCGCGCGTCGGGATCTTGCGCGGGATGGTGGGCATGGCGAGCACGTCCACCTGCGAGAAGACCTCGTCGCAGAAGGCCTTGAGCACCGGGCCGCGCCGGCTCAGCGCCTCGATGTAGTAGCTGGCCGGGATGGCATAGCCCGGGAACATGCGGCCGCTGAGGTGGCTGGCGTAGTCGCCCGGGCGTTCGCGCATCCAGTTGGCGTGGATGGTCGGACCCTCGCTGCGGCTGACGACGGAGCCGTAGGTCAGGACCTGTTCCATTACCGGCAGGCGGATGCGGGTGACGGTGGCGCCGCGGCCACGCAGCACCTCGATCGAGGCCTCGAAGGCGGCCAGGATGTCCGGGTCGGCGCCGTCGAGGAACCAGGTTTCCGCCACGCCGATGCGCTGGCCGCGTAGGTCGCCAGTCAGCGCGGCCTCGTAGTCGGGCACCGGCTCCTTTGCGCTGGTCGGGTCCTTCGGATCATGGCCGGCGATGACGCCCATCACCCGGGCGCAGTCGCGCACGGTGCGCACCAGTGGGCCGACATTGTCGCAGGAGAAGGAGAGCGGCATCACGCCGTGGCGGCTGACGCGGGTCTGCGTCGGCTTGAGGCCCACCACGCCGCAGGCCGAGGCGGGCAGGCGGATCGAGCCGCCGGTGTCGGAGCCGAGCGCCATGAAGGCGAAGCGGGCGGAGACGGCGGCGCCGGAGCCGGAGGAGGACCCGCCGGTGATGTAGTCGCCGTTCCAGGGGTTCAGGCAGTCGCCGAAATGCTGGTTGTGACCGGTCGGATTCTGCGCGAACTCCGCCATGTTGAGGCCGCCCATGGTGATGGCGCCGGCACCTTCGAGCCGCTCGATCACGGTCGCGGTGTAGTCGGGCCGGAAGTCGCCGCGGATGGCGGAGCCACAGGTCGAGAGCTTGCCGGCCTTGTAGTACATGTCCTTGTGCGCCATCGGCACGCCGGCCAGCGGGCCGGAGGCGGTGCCGGCGGCGCGGGCCTTGTCGGCGGCGTCGGCGGCCTCCAGCGCGGCCTCGCGCTCGATCCAGGTGGTGGCATTGACCGCCGGCTCATGCGCCTCGATGCGGTCCAGGCAGGCCTGGGTCAGGGCGGTGGCGGTGACCTCGCCCCGGGCGAAGGCGTCGGCGGCCTCGGCGAGGCTCAGGCCGGCGAGACCCGCCGTGCTGGCCATTGGGGGAGCCATCGGCACGGCGTCCATCACGCGCGCTCCTTGCAGCTCTGCAGCGCCGCCTCGAAGGAGGAGGGCTCGTCCTCGAAGCGCAGCGTGCCGCGCAGCGCCTCGAAATCCGCGATCAGCTTCGGGATATCCATCGACGCCATCTGCCGGCCCGTCTCGTTGGGCAGCGCGACCCCCGTCCAGAGGCGAATATCCTCCGCCACGCGCGTCACCAGGGCTTCGTCCATCGTCACTTTCCCCTCACTGCACAGGGCGGATCATCCCGCCTCGCGAACCTGCATCGCGTAGGTCCCCTCGCCCCGGCGCAGCGCGTGGAAGCAGTCGGCGGCGGCGCCTGCCACGGACTTCCGGTTGCGGGGCATTGCGCGGGTTCCGGCTCCTGTTGCGACGGGGCGGGAGACTGCGCCCGAATCAGCTGGGGCATGAGAGGCTAATCTCTCCTGTCGCGCGGCAAAAACCCCAACGGGGCAAAGAATTGCCGAAATTTTAGCCTCTATTTCTGAAATTTGATGATCGAATGATCTTCATTTCAACGCTGAATTAGGAATGCCTAATTCCGGGTCTATCCGGAAAGCCCGATCCGGCCTGCCCGTACTGGGGCGGCTTGACGGCGGAAACGAAAAGCCCCGCCAGGCGAACCGGGCGGGGCTGGAAAGGGAACCGGACAGTCCGGTCAGGTATTCATCGCGTCGAAGAAATCCTGGTTCGACTTGCTGTACTTCAGCTTGTCCAGGAGGAACTCCATCGCGTCCTGCGTGCCCATCGGGTTCAGGATACGGCGCAGCACCCACATCTTGGACAGGGTGGAACGCTCCACCAGGACCTCTTCCTTGCGGGTGCCGGACTTGGTGATGTCGATCGCCGGGAAGACGCGCTTGTCGGAGAGCTTGCGGTCCAGCACGATCTCGCAGTTGCCGGTGCCCTTGAACTCCTCGAAGATCACCTCATCCATGCGCGAACCCGTGTCGATCAGCGCGGTGGCGATGATGGTGAGCGAACCGCCTTCCTCGATGTTGCGGGCGGCGCCGAAGAAGCGCTTCGGCCGCTGCAGGGCGTTGGCGTCCACGCCGCCCGTCAGCACCTTGCCCGAGGACGGCACGACCGAGTTGTAGGCGCGACCCAGGCGGGTGATGGAGTCCAGCAGGATCACCACGTCACGCTTGTGCTCGACCAGGCGCTTGGCCTTCTCCAGCACCATCTCCGTCACCTGCACGTGGCGGGTGGCCGGCTCGTCGAAGGTGGAGGCCACGACCTCGCCGCGCACGGTGCGGGCCATGTCGGTGACCTCCTCCGGGCGCTCGTCGATCAGCAGCACCATCAGGAAGACTTCCGGATGATTGGCCGAGATCGACTTGGCGATGTTCTGCAGCATCACCGTCTTGCCGGTGCGCGGCGGCGCCACGATCAGGGCGCGCTGGCCCATGCCGATCGGCGCGACCAGGTCGATGACCCGGTGGGTGTTGTCCTTGGTGGGGCCCTTGTTGTTGGCCTGGGCGGCCTCCAGCTCGGCATTCTCCATCCGCAGGCGGCGGGTGGGATAGAGCGGGGTCAGGTTGTCGAAGTTGATGCGGTGCTTGAGCGCCTCGGGCGGCTCGAAATTGATCGCCTCGACCTTCAGCAGGGCGAAGTAGCGCTCACCATCCTTCGGCGCCCGGATCTGGCCTTCCACCGTGTCGCCGGTGCGCAGGCCGAAGCGGCGCACCTGCGTGGGGGAGACATAGATGTCATCGGGCCCGGGCAGGAAGTTGGCCTGCGGGCTGCGGAGGAAGCCGAAGCCGTCGGGCAGGATCTCCAGCGTGCCGTCCCCGTGGATGGCCTGGTCTTTCTCGGCCAGGTTCTTGAGGATGGCATACATGATATCCTGCTTGCGCAGGGAAGAGGCGTTCTCGATCTCGAGCGACTCGGCGAAAGCGAGGAGGTCGCCGGGGCTCTTGGCCTTCAGTTCGGAAAGATGCATGCGGCGGACGTATCCGTCATCGACAGGGAGGGCGGGACCCTTCCCGGTGAGTCGTCCGGCTGGCGGTTGACCAAGCGATTGGCCAAGGGCAGGACGACTGTGTTGCCGGAACGGCGCGCCCGACTTACGAGAAGCGGCACGTCCGACAATGTCCCGATGTGCGAGGAGGGAGAGCAGCGAAGGCCGGCAGGCCCGCCGCCCCTATGGGAAGCGGTGGGACAGATAAGGCTGGTTGCACCATCCGTCAATCAGAAATCGCGGATTTTGCAGGAAAAACGGGGGATTTCTGCCCGTCACCCCGCTTGCCGCCTCCGCCATGTCGTGGGAGGCCGGAAAAACCCGCCATTCCCGAGCCACCCGGAGCCTGATCCCTTGCCCGCCGAAGCCCCCGCCATCGATGTCCTGACCCTGGAGCGCGCGGCCCTGACCTCGGTTCCAGCGCCGCGCCTGGCCTGGGATGGGGGCTTCGTGCTTCGCGGCTTCCTGAATGGCACCGGACGGGCCAATGCCGCCTGCTCGCTCGACCCCTCCCCCGATCCCGGGCTGGAGGCGCGGCTGGACCGGATGGAGGCCGACTTCGCCCGGATGGGCCTGCCGGCCCGCTTCCGCTCCACCCCGCTCGATCCGCCGGGGCTGAAGCAGGCGCTGCTGGCGCGCGGCTATGCGGAGCATGAGGGGGCCTGCGTGATGGCCGGCCCGCTGCGGCCCCTGGCCGATTCGGCCGACACGGGCGTCGAGATCCTGGACAACCCGGCGGAGGACTGGCTCGCCGTGCTGGCCACGGCGGAATACCAGACCGAGGCGCGCCGTGCGGAAAAGGCCGGCGGAGCCGCCATGCTGGCCCGCCCGGGCTGCTGGCTTCTGCTGCGGGAGGACGGGGTGCCGGCGGCCAGCGCGCATGTGGTCGCGGATGCGACGCTCTGCGGCCTCTTCGACGTGGCGACCGATCCGCGCTTCCGCCGCCGGGGTCTGGCTCAGCGCGTCCTCGCAACCGGTGCGGCCTGGGCGGCGGGGCTGGGGGCGACGACCGCCTGGCTGCAGGTCTCGCCCTCCAACACCGGGGCACGGAACCTCTACGCCCGCCTCGGCCTGTCCGAGATCTACCGCTACACCTACTTCCTGCGGGACTGAGCCTCGCAACCCGGCCATCTCCCCTCTCCTGGCCGGGTCCGGCAAACCATTCCGCCCGGGCTCTGTCATGAATCCATCATCGCTTTGAAACGGCCGCGTCACCCGCCTGCGCTACCCGCCCCAGCCGACAGGGTAAGACGGGACCGCATATGCTCACCATCGATGGATTGTCCCGGCGATACGGCGCGAAGACGGCCGTGGACACGCTGTCGCTGGAGATCCGTCCCGGCAGCTTCGTGGGGGTGATCGGCCGCTCCGGCGCCGGCAAGTCCACGCTGCTGCGGATGATCAACGGGCTGGAGACGCCCAGCGGCGGCCGCATCCTCTGGAACGGCCAGGTGGTGAGCGGGCTGCAGGGCCGGGCGCTGCGCGACTGGCGCGCGCGCTGCGCCATGGTGTTCCAGCACTTCAACCTCGCCGGCCGGCTCGATGTGCTGACCAACGTGCTCACCGGGCGGCTGAACAAGGTCTCCCTGCCGCGCGCCCTGTTCGGCCTCTGGCCGGAGGAGGACCGCGCCATGGCACTGGCGGCGCTGGAGCAGTTCGATATCGCCGACCTCGCCGCGCAGCGCGCCGGGCAGCTCTCGGGCGGGCAGCAGCAGCGCGTGGCCATCGCCCGCGCCCTGGTGCAGGAGCCGGAGATCATCCTGGCAGACGAGCCGATCGCTTCGCTGGATCCGCGCAACACGCAGATCGTGATGGACACGCTCCAGCACATCAACCGCGGCTATGGCATCACCGTGCTCTGCAACCTGCATTCGCTCGATGTGGCGCGCCGCTACTGCGACCGGCTGGTGGGGCTTGCCGCCGGCCAGCTGGTCTTCGACGGCGGGCCGCAGGAGCTGGGCGAGGCCGAGGCACGCCGCCTCTATGGGCTGGAGGCGTCGGACGTCATGGGCACGACGGAACCCGCGCCTGCATCCCCTGCCCCCGGAACGCCGGTGCCGCCCCAGACGGTGGCCCGGACCTATGCCTGACACCCACCCTTAAGGATCATCCGATCATGCTGAACCGTCGCATGCTGCTCGGCGCCGGCGCCCTGCTGGCCTCGCCGCTGGCAGTGCCCTCGCTGGCCCGCGCCCAGTCCGCCGCCTGGGCCAAGGCCTATCCGGAGCTGGTCTTCGCCATCATCCCGTCGGAGAACGCCTCGGGCGTGATCGACCGCTGGTCGCCCTTCACCGAATACCTGTCGAAGAAGCTCGGCACCAAGGTGACGCTGCGCATCGCCAACGACTACGCGGCGGTGATCGAGGGCCAGCGCTCCGGCAACATCCACATCGCCTCCTACGGCCCCTCCTCCTTCGCCCGCGCGCTGATGACCGGCGCGAAGGTCGAGGCCTTCGCCATCGAGACGAACCTCGACGGCACCAAGGGCTACTACTCCGTCTTCTACGTGAAGAAGGACTCGCCCTTCCAGAAGGTGCAGGATCTGAAGGGCAAGAACCTCGGCCTGGTGGACCCGAACTCCACCTCCGGCAACAACGTGCCCCGCTTCTCCCTCGACAAGATGGGCATCAAGCCGGACGAGTTCTTCGGCAAGGTCGTCTATACCGGCAGCCACGAGAACGCGATCATCGCCCTGCAGCAGGGTACGGTGGACATGGCCGCGAACTGGTGGAACGACGAGCAGGAAAGCAACCTGCTGCGCATGGCCCGCAAGAACATGGTGAAGGCGGAGGATTTCCGCATCGTCTTCAAGTCCGAGCAGATCGTGAACTCCCCGATGGCCTATCTGACCAGCCTGCCGGAGGATCTGCGCACGGCGATCCGTACCGCCGTGCTGGCCATGCCGACGGAAAACAAGGCGGCCTTCGACAAGATCTATGACGGCAAGTCAGGCCCGTGGATGCCGGTGGACAACAGCGCCTACCAGCCGATCATCGAGCTGAACCGCTTCGTCGACAGCCTCCGCCGCCGCGCCTGAGGCAGGCTTCCCGAAGCTCGGATTCCCATCTGGGCCGCCCAGAAGGGCCGCCCGGTCTCCGGACCGGGCGGCCCAGCCGTTCGAACAGGTCTTCCCCGCCATGAGCATCGCCCTGCCCCGCTTGCCGGAGCCGCGCCTCGCCAGCCTGATGGGCGACTACGCGCAGAGCCGCAGGGCCGCGCGGCGCCAGATCCTGCTGTCCCTCCTGATCGTCGCCGCGCTCGCCCTCCTCTCCGCCTGGGTGGCGGAGGTCGATCCCGCGCAGCTCGGTCGGCATATCGGCGCCTTCTTCGGCTATTTCGACCGCATCACCATGCTGGAAGGCAGCAGCACCGGCGCGCGCGTCTGGACCAGCCCCGGCGAATGGTTCTGGGGCCTGCGGAAGTGGGGCCTGCTGCTCTTCGATACGATGCTGATGGCCTATGTCGGCACGCTGCTGGGGGCGGCAGCAGGCTTCGCGCTCTGCTTCGTGTCCAGCGCCAATCTCGTGCGGAACCGCTGGCTGCGCGGCACAGCGCGGCGCCTGCTGGAATTCTGCCGCACCGTGCCCGACATCGTCTTCGCGCTGATCTTCGTGATCGCCTTCGGCCTCGGCGCGCTGCCGGGCGTGCTGGCCATCGCCATCCACACCGCCGGCGCGCTGGGCAAGATGTGCACCGAGGTGGTGGAGAACATCGACATGAAGCCGGTCGAGGGCATCCGCTCCACCGGCGGCGGCTGGATGAGCGCGGTGCGCTTCGGCACCCTGCCGCAGGTGCTGCCGAACTTCGCCAGCTACGCGCTTCTGCGCTTCGAGATCAACGTGCGGCAGGCTGCCGTGCTCGGCTTCGTCGGCGCCGGCGGCATCGGGCAGGACCTGCTCGAAGCGATCCGCAAGTTCTACTA
The DNA here is from genome assembly GCF_001941945.1 of Roseomonas gilardii. NCBI lineage: Bacteria > Pseudomonadati > Pseudomonadota > Alphaproteobacteria > Acetobacterales > Roseomonadaceae > Roseomonas > Roseomonas gilardii. The sequence continues at coordinate 3,812,695 of NZ_CP015583.1, forward strand.
TAATGACGTCTCGGCCATCCTGCTGCTGATCATCCTGGCCGTGATGGCGATCGACATGCTGACCGAACGCCTGCGCCATCACCTCATCGGACTGGAGCAGAAGGCATGAGCGGCGCCATCCGCAACGCCGCGCTGGCGGATCTCCCGGGCCTCGCCGCGCGCCACCCGCAAGCCTTCCGGCGCCTGCCGCCCTCCCGCCTCCGGGCGCTGGCGATCACCGTCGCGGCGCTGGCGCTCCTCGCCCTCAGCATCTGGCGCCTGGAGCTTTCGCCGCTGCGCGTCTTCGCCGGAATGGGGCAGATGCTGCACTTCCTGACGCTGATGCTGCCACCCGATCCGGGCTCCTGGACGCGCTTCGTGCAGATGCTGCAGCTCCTGGCCGAAACGCTCGCCATCGCCTTCCTAGGCACGCTCTTCGCCGCCATCCTGGCCATCCCGCTCGGCTTCCTCGCGGCGCGCAACACCACCGTCAACCGCGTGGTGCATTTCCTGTCCCGCCGCGCGCTGGACGGCATCCGGGGCGTGGACGCACTGATCTGGGCGCTGATCTGGATCAGCGTGGTCGGCCTCGGCCCCTTCGCCGGGGTGCTGGCCATCGTCACCTCCGATATCGGCACCTTCGGCAAGCTCTATTCCGAGGCGATCGAAGCGGTGGACCGCAAGGCGGCGGAGGGCGTCGCCTCCACCGGTGGCAACCGGCTGCACGGCATCCGCTACGGCGTGCTGCCGCAGGTCCTGCCCGTCCTGGCCGGTCAGGTGCTCTACATGTTCGAATCCAACACCCGTTCCTCCTCGATCATCGGCATCGTCGGCGCGGGCGGCATCGGACTCATGCTCTCGGAGATGATCCGCACCCTGGAATGGCCGGCCGTCTCCATGATCGTCGTCCTCATTCTCGTCATGGTCGCCGCCATCGACGCGCTCTCCAGCCGCCTCCGCACCGCCATCGCCGGCACACCGTCGGGGCATTGAGAGGTGATAGGGCGTGGCGCTCCGGGAGGCTCTGCCTCTCGGACCCTCCGCTCAGGGGCACAGTGTGCCCCCGAGACCCCGCCATGAGCGCTCCGCGAGGAGGGGGATTCGACCGCCGGTATGCCATCCGGCGACCGGTGTCCTGTCCCCCCTCCTCGCGGAGCGCTCACAGGGTTCCCAGGGACTAACGTCCCTGGGCGGGGTGTCCAGAGGGGCAGAGCCCCTCTGGCCCCGGCCCGATCACCCCCTCACGCCGACAGTTCGACGCGGTCGGCGGCGAAGCGGGAGTGGGTGGCCTGGATGGGGCGGCCCTGGGCGTCGGTGTTGACGCTGTCGAGGACGAGGACGACGCGGCCGGGCGCGAGGTCGAGGGCCTTGGTTTCCTCCGGCGTGGCGTGGCGCGCGGTGATGCGGGTGGAGCGGCGGAGGTAATCGGTGACGCCGTAGGAGGCGTAGGCGCGGGTGATGGAGCCGGTCTCGGCATAGCGCTCGGCGAAGCCGGCGAAGCGCGGCAGGGGCAGGCGGGTGAGGCCGGTGGAAATGGGCACGCCATCGGCTTCGTGCAGCGTGTCGAGCTCCAGGACGGGGCTGCCTGGCGGCAGGTCCAGCGCCTCGGCCAGCGCGGGGTCGGCGGTGATCTCCCGGGCGGAAAGCAGCCGGCCCCAGGCCTCGCGCCCTGCGGCGGTGGCGATCTCGGAGAAGCGGGTGCGCGGCCCGATCGGATAGCGAAGTGGCGGGGCCTCGACGAAGGTGCCACTGCCCTGGGTGGCACGGACCAGGCCGCGCTCGGCCAGGGCGGAAAGAGCACGGCGGACGGTGTGGCGGTTCACGCCATGTTGGGCGGCGAGCTGAGCCTCCGTGGGCAGGCGCTCGCCGCGCCGGAAGCGGCCAGCGGCAATCTCGCCCTCCAGCCCGTCGGCTATGCGCTTCCAGGCGGCGATCCCGTCGCCACGGCGGAAGGGCGCGTTCATCGGCAATGAATCATCGAATTGTCACTGGCTCGTCTTGTTGAGATGTCTATACTACTAGACATATTCGCAGAGGGGCTTCCGGGCAATGGCGGCAGAGAGCGAAACACGAGACAGGGCCGGGGCGCCAGCCACCCCCGACACGGCAGCGCGGCAGGCGGTGATGACACTCTGCGCCGCGGCGACCGGGGCGGAGCTGGAAAGCGCGCTGGCGGCGGTGGGCTATGCCGGGCCGATGGAGGCCAGGGTGCAGGAGCTGCGGCGGCCGGAAACCGGGCTGGTGATGGTGCGGGGCCGCGCCGGGGGCGATGGGCGCCGCTTCAACCTGGGCGAGGCCACAGTGACGCGTGCCGCGGTAAGGATCGAGGGCGGGGTGACCGGCTTCTCCTACCTTCTGGGTCGGGATGCGGCGCGGGCACGGCAGGCGGCGGTGCTGGATGCGCTCTGGCAAAGCGCGTCGCATCGTTCGGCAGTGGAAGCGGCGCTGCGGCCCGTCGCCGCGCGGCGAGAGGCCGAGCGGGCGCGGCAGGCGCGGCAGGCGGCCGCGACGCGCGTGGATTTCTTCACCATGGTGCGCGGAGAGGATTGATGAACGCCGTCACCGGATTGCTGCCCGGCTTCGCCGATCCTGTCCTCGACGCGCAGCGGGTCTTCCGCGCCGTGATGGAAGCGCTGGCCCGCCCCGGCAGCCTGCAACCGTTGTCCGATCTGCCGGATGTGCCGGCGCCGCTGACGCCGGAACTGGCGGCGATCGCTCTGGCGCTGGCGGATGCGGATGCGCCGCTCTGGCTGGACGCGCCGCTGGCGGCGGTGCCGGCGGTGGCGGAGTTCCTGCGCTTCCACACCGGAGCGCCGATCGTGAAGGACCCGGCGGAGGCCGCCTTCGCCCTGGTCGCCGATCCGGCACGCTGCCCGCCGCATGAGAGCTTCGCCCAGGGCACGCCGGACTATCCGGACGCTTCCACCACGCTGGTGCTGGCCCTGCCACGGCAGGAGGGTGGAAGGCTTCTGCTGCTGGAAGGGCCGGGGATCGAGGGGTGCCGCAGCGTGACACCACCCCTGCCGGAAGGCTTCGCGGCGCGACTGAAGCGGAACCGGAAGCTGTTCCCGCTCGGGCTCGACCACCTGCTGGCCCTGCCGGGCGCGGTGATGGGCCTGCCCCGCTCCACCCGTGTGACGGAGGCCTGACGCATGTATGTGGCCGTGAAGGGCGGCGAGGCCGCCATCGACAACGCGCACCGGCTGCTGGCCGATGCGCGGCGCGGCGACCGCGCCGTGCCGGAGATCGGGGTCGATCAGATCCGCGAGCAGATGCGGCTGGCGGTGGACCGGGTGATGACGGAGGGCTCGCTCTACGACCCCGACCTCGCCGCGCTGGCGCTGAAGCAGGCACGGGGAGATCTGATCGAGGCGGTCTTCCTGGTGCGGGCGGCGCGGACCACCCTGCCTCGCTTCGGCGCCTCCGAGGCGATCGACACCGCCGCGATGGCGGTGCGGCGGCGGGTTTCCGCCACCTACAAGGACCTGCCGGGCGGGCAGGTGCTGGGGCCGACCTTCGACTACACGCACCGGCTGATCGACTTCGCCCTGGCGGCGGGGCTGGAACCGCCGGCCCCGGCCGAGGCGCCCGCCGATCCGGCGGAGCCGGTGCCGCATGTCACGGCGCTGCTGGGCGGCGAGGGGCTGATCGAGCCCAGCGGCGAGGACGATGGCGCCGAGGTGGGCGACCTGACCCGGGCGCCGGTGGCCTATCCGGCGGAGCGGGACATCCGCCTCCAGGCCCTGGCGCGGGGCGACGAGGGCTTCGTGCTGGCGCTCGGCTATTCCACCCAGCGCGGCTATGGCCGCAACCATCCCTTCGTCGGCGAGATCCGCTTCGGCACGGTGGAGGTGGAATTCGTGCCGGAGGAGCTGGGCTTCGCCGTGCCGCTGGGCGAGATCGAGGTCACCGAATGCGAGATGGTGACGCAGTTCAAGGGCTCCTCCCAGGTGCCGCCCCAGTTCACGCGCGGCTACGGCCTGGCCTTCGGCCAGGGCGAGCGCAAGGCGATGGCCATGGCGCTGGTGGACCGGGCGCTGCGGGCGGAGGAGCTGGGCGAGGAGGTGAAGGCCCCGGCGCAGGACCAGGAATTCGTCCTTTCCCATTGCGACAACCTGCAGGCGACGGGTTTCGTCGAGCATCTGAAGCTGCCGCACTACGTGGATTTCCAGGCGGAGCTGGAGCTGGTGCGGCGGATGCGGGCGGAACATGCCGCCGCGCAAGAGACGCGGAAGGAGGCGGCGGAATGAGCGCTGCAATGACCCCCGGGCAGCAGGCCGGTGCGGGCGTGGCCGGCTACAACTTCGCCTATCTGGACGAGGGCACGAAGCGGATGATCCGCCGCGCCATCCTGAAGGCCATCGCCATCCCCGGCTACCAGGTGCCCTTCGCCTCGCGCGAGATGCCGATGCCCTATGGCTGGGGCACGGGCGGGGTGCAGGTGACGGCGGCGGTGCTGGGGCCCGAGGACCGGCTGAAGGTCATCGACCAGGGCTCGGACGACACCACCAACGCCGTCTCCATCCGCAAGTTCTTCGAGCGCACGGCGGGGGTGGCGACCACCACCCGCACGGCGGAGGCGACGGTGATCCAGACGCGGCACCGCATCCCGGAGCATCCGCTGACCGAGGGGCAGGTCCTCGTCTATCAGGTGCCGATCCCGGAGCCGCTGCGCTTCCTGGAGCCGCGCGAGACGGAGACGCGGCGCATGCACGCGCTGGCGGAATACGGGCTGATGCACGTGAAGCTCTACGAGGACATCGCGCGGCACGGCCATATCGCCAAGACCTATGCCTATCCGGTGGAGGTGGCGGGGCGCTACGTGATGGACCCCTCGCCGACGCCGAAATTCGACAATCCGAAGATGAACGACTGCGCCGCGCTGCAGCTCTTCGGCGCGGGGCGGGAGCGGCGGATCTATGCCGTGCCGCCCCATACCACGGTGCGGAGCCTGGATTTCGAGGACCATCCCTTCACCGTGCAGAGTTTCGGCCAGCCCTGCGCGCTCTGCGGCGCCACCGGCACCTATCAGGACGAGGTGGTGCTGGACGACCGGGGCGGGCGGATGTTCGTCTGCTCCGACACGGATTTCTGCGAGGAGCGGCGCGAGGACGGGCACCGCGGCCCGATGCTGGCCGATGCGCCATCCTTCGCGCGGAAGGAGGATGTCCGATGAGCGGCCTGCCCTTGCTGACGGTCGAGGGGCTGAGCAAGCGCTATGGCGCGCGCATCGGCTGCGATGATGTCAGCTTCGACCTGGAGGCCGGCGAAGTGCTGGCCATCGTGGGCGAATCCGGTTCCGGCAAGTCCACCCTGCTCTCCTGCCTCGCCACGGAGCTGATGCCCGACAGCGGCCGCATCCTGTACCGGGGTGGCGAGGACGAGGCGCGCGACATCCTGACGCTGGGCGAGGCCGAGCGGCGCCTGCTGCTGCGCACCGAATGGGGCTTCATCCGCCAGGATGCGGCGCAGGGGCTGCGCATGTCCGTCTCCGCCGGCGGCAATGTCGGGGAGCGGCTGATGGCGGTGGGGGCGCGGCACTATGGCCGCATCCGCGCCACGGCGCAGGACTGGCTGGGCCGCGTCGAGATCGGCGCCGACCGCATGGACGACACGCCGCGCAGCTTCTCGGGCGGCATGCGGCAGCGGCTGCAGATTGCGCGCAACCTCGTCACCCATCCGCGCCTCGTGCTGATGGACGAGCCGACCTCCGGCCTCGACGTCTCGGTGCAGGCGCGGCTGCTGGACCTCGTGCGCGGGCTGGTGGCGGAGCTGGGGCTGGCGGTGATCATTGTCACCCACGACCTCGCCGTGGCGCGGCTGCTGTCGCACCGGATCATGGTGATGCGCTATGGGCGGGTGATCGAGAGCGGGCTCACCGACCAGGTGCTGGACGATCCGTCCGAGCCCTACACGCAACTCCTCGTCTCCTCGGTGCTGGCGGCATGAACCCCTCCATGAACGGGCCTCTCGTCGCGCTGGACGGCGTCGGCAAGACCTTCACCCTGCATCTGCGCGGCGGCACCCGGCTCGGCGTGGTCGACGGCGTGTCCTTCTCGGTCGATCCGGGAGAATGCGTCGTGCTCGGCGGCCCTTCGGGCGCGGGCAAGTCCTCGCTGCTGCGGATGATCTACGGCAACTACCGCTGCGACACGGGCCGCATCCTGATCCGCGACGGGGAGGAGATGGTGGATGTCGCCAACGCCGGGCCACGCCGCGTGCTGGCGCTGCGGCGGACCACCATGGGCTATGTCTCGCAGTTCCTGCGCGTCATCCCCCGTGTCGGCGCGCGCGAGATCGTGGCCGCCGCCGGGCGCGAGGGCGGGCTCGACGCGGAGACCGCCAGCGCCCGCGCGGCGGAGATGCTGGCGGCGCTGAATCTGCCGGAACGGCTCTGGGACCTGCCGCCCGCCACCTTCTCCGGCGGCGAGCAGCAGCGCGTGAACATCGCGCGTGGCCTGATCGCCGAGCGGCCGGTACTGCTGCTGGACGAGCCCACCGCCTCGCTGGATGCGCGCAACCGCGCCGTGGTGGTGGAAATGATCCGCCGGAAATCCGCGGCCGGGGTGGCGATGATCGGCATCTTCCATGACGAGGACGTGCGCGACGCGGTGGCGAGCCGCGTGGTGGACGTCACGCGCTTCTCCGCCGCTCCCGAATCCCAAGCCGACGCCGCCTGACAGGAACGACGATGCTCGAACCCGTGGACCTGATCGAGAATGCCGAGATCGTGCTGCCTGACCGCGTACAGCGTGGCTGGGTGCGCCTGGAGGATGGGCGGATCGACGCCATCGGGGAAGGCGACGCGCCCCGCGCCCTGCGCCCCGCCAGCGGCGAGGGGCGGCGCGTGGACCTGCGCGGCGCGCTGCTGATCCCGGGCCTGGTGGAGCTGCACACCGACCACCTGGAGGCGCACTACATCCCGCGCCCCAAGGTGCGCTGGCATCCGCTGGGCGCCGTGCTGGCCTATGACGCGCAGATCGCGGCCTCGGGCATCACCACCGTCTTCGACAGCCTGCGCGCCGGCTCCGACATCGATGGCGGCGGGCTGGGCGGGGAGCTGTTCGATCTGGCGGAGGCGATCGACGCCGCGCGGCTGGACGACCTGCTGCGCGCCGAGCACCGCACGCATCTGCGCTGCGAGATCCCGGCGCCGGACGTGGTGGAGATGGTGGAGAGGTTCTGCGCGCGCTACCCGGTGGACCTGCTTTCGCTGATGGACCACACGCCGGGGCAGCGGCAGTTCCGCGACCTGGAAAAGTACTTCATCTATGCCCGCCGTTCCGGCAAGTCCAACGAGGAGCTGAAGGCGCTGACCGCGCTGCGCATGGAGACGGGCGCGGAGCGCGCGGCGCAGAACCGGCCGCCCCTGGTTGCGCTGGCGGAGCGCCACGGCATCGCGCTTGCCAGCCATGACGACACCACCCTGGCCGATGTGGCGCAGTCGGTGGCGGAGCATGTCGGCATCGCCGAATTCCCGACCACGCGCGAGGCGGCGGCGGAAAGCCATGCGCGTGGCATCCGCGTGATGATGGGCGCGCCGAACCTGATCCGCGGCGGCTCGCATTCCGGCAATGTCGCGGCGGAGGAGCTGGCGCGGCACGGGCTGCTGGACATCCTCTCCTCCGACTATGTGCCGGGGAGCCTGTTGCTGGCGGCCTTCGACCTGCCGGAACGCGTGCCGGGCATCACCCTGCCCCAGGCCATCGCCACGGTGACCGCCAACCCCGCCCGGGCCACCGGCCTGGACGACCGGGGCGTGATCGCGCCGGGCCAGCGCGCCGACCTGGTGCATGTCACCCTGGCGGGCGGCGTGCCGGTGGTGCGGCAGGTCTGGCGCCAAGGAAGGCGGGTCGCCTGACATGCAAGGGGGATTCGTGCTGGTCGTCGGCCCGAGCGGCGCCGGCAAGGACACGGTGATCGCGGGCGCCCGCGCGGCGCTGGAGGGAGAGCCGCGCCTGCTCTTCCCCCACCGGGTGGTGACGCGCCCCGCCTCGGAATGGGAGGCGCATGACAGCCTGGACGAAGCAGGCTTCCGCCAGGCCGAGGCGGAGGGTGCCTTCGCCCTGTCCTGGCGGGCGCACGGGCTCTGCTACGGCATCCCAGCGGAGGCAGCCGCCGCCGCGCGGGCGGGAAAGCTGGTGCTGTGCAACGTCTCCCGCGCCGTGGTGTCTCAGGCGCGGGAGCGTTTGCCCGCCGTGAGTGTGGTGGAGATCACCGCGCCGCCGGAGGTGCTGGGGCAGCGCCTCGCCCGCCGCGCCCGGGCGGAGGACGGGGATGTCGCCCTGCGCCTGCGCCGCGCCCCGGTGCTGGACGGGCCGCCGGCCGAGCTGCGCATCGTCAATGACGGCACACCGGAGGACGCGGTGGCGCAACTCCTGGCGCATCTGCGCGACAGGCTGGCGGTGGGCTGATCCGCCCCCCACTGTTGTTCCGGCGTTTCATTCTGTGGCTACCCGCCGGGGGCAAGGCTCCGCCTCGCCCCCGAGACCCCCACTCCGCCGGGGACCGAAGCCAGTCCCCGGACCCCGGGCTTGAGTTGGCACCTGTGGTAGCCGTCAGCCTGCGGAACGATCCCTGGGCACAGGTGGATCGGCGGGGCTCCCGAAGAAGAAAATCACCGTGTCCGCGTTGGTGGCACCCGCAGTCGCCGAAGAGCCATGCTTTCCGGCGCGATCCGGCGTCAGCGAGAGCCAACGAACGTGGTCCAGGGCGCGCAGCGTCCTGGCGGATAAGGGGGTCCGGGGGAAAAGGCGGAGCCTTGTCCCCCGGGGCCAGAGCGACACCGGCCAGCGGAAGCGGCCAACCGGATCAGGCCAGAGTGGCCGCCGGGCGCAGGGCGCCGACCTCGATGCCGTTCCAGTTGCGCAGGACCGGGTTGGCGAGCGGGGTAAGGGTGTTGCGGGCCGCCTCTTCGGGGTCGAGGAGGCGGAGCAGCAGCGCGGCCAGCACCACCTCCGCCGCGCGGCCGGCGCCGTCGTCGCACTTGATGGCGATGCCCAGCCCCTGTTCCGGCAGGGCGGCGCAGAAGACGCCCTCGGCCCCGACCTTGGTGAAGGCGCGCTCGCCCAGCGCCTGCATGATCACCGTGTCGGCCCGCTTGGTGCCCGCGACCAGGAAGGGGTTCGCCGCCACCGCCGCGCGCAGCCGGCGCGCCGCCGCCGCGCGGGCCGGGCCGAAGCCGTGGCCGGTGCCGATCCGGGCGAAGCCATGGGCCAGGGCGCGGAGCGGGATGGCATAGGTCGGGATGGAGCAGCCGTCGGTGCCACGCCGCGCCGCATCCAGCGCCGTGCCGGTCACATCCTCCAGCGCCGCCTTCACCTCCTGCTGCACCCGGTGGTCGGGGCGGACATAGCCCGCCACATCCACCCCCAGGGCACAGGCAGTGCAGACGAAGCCCGCATGCTTGCCGGAGCAGTTGTTGTGCAGGGCCGTCGCCTCGGCGCCCGAACGCGCCAGGTCCCGCATTGCCTGGGCGTTGCTGGGCCAGTGGGTGCCGCATTCCAGGCAGCCCGCATCCTGCCCCGCCTTGCGCAGCATCGCGGCGGCGGTTTCGGCGTGCAGCGGCTCGCCGGAATGGGAGGCGCAGGCGAGCGCCAGTTCCGCCTCGGTCAGGCCGAAGCGGTCGGCCGCGCCGCTCTCGATTAGCGGCAGGGCCTGGATCACCTTTACCGCCGAGCGCGGGAAAACGGGCCGCTCCACGTCGCCGGCAGAGAGGACGAGCCCGCCCTCCGCATCCACCACCGCGAAGGCCCCCGCATGGCGCGACTCCACCTCGGGGCCGCGCGTGACTTCCACCAGAACCGGATCTTCCATGCCTGTCTCCTCCCACGGGCGGGGCCGGGAATCCAGGGGAGGCGCCTTCTCCCGCCGGGGGTCTGTCCCGCTTTTCCCGGACCCCTCCCGTCCGGTAGGTGGGGCGCCCTTCTACATGTCGACCGGGCGGATCACGGTGCGGATGGTGAAGTTCGACTGGATGCGCGCCACGCCGGGCAGGCGGGACAGCACCTCCTTGTGCAGCCGCTCGTAATCCGCCGCATCCTCCACCACGATGCGCAGCAGGTAGTCCGAGGCGCCGGTCATCAGATAGCACTCGCGGATCTCGGCATGTTTCCGCGCCGCCTGCTCGAAGCGGCCGAGGCAGTCGTCGGTCTGCCGTTCCAGCGTGATCTGCACGATCACCACGGTGCCGCGCCCGGTGCGGCGGTCGTCGAGGATGGCGGTATAGCCCCGGATCACCCCGTTCGCCTCGAGCTGCCGCACCCGTCGCAGGCAGGCGGAAGGGGAAAGCCCGACCGCCTCCGCCAGATCGGCATTGCTGATGCGGCCCTGCGCACGCAGCAGGCGGATGATGCGCTCGTCGAGGCTGTCCAGGAGCATGGGGGCAGGAAATTTCACGGTGGTGCGGATTCTGCGGAATTCCTAGCACCGGATCGCAGGATCTTCGACTCTTCGCATGAACATGCCGGCCTCTCCTGGCCAGAATCTTGCTTTCATTCCCTCCGCTGATTCGGAGACAGGCGGCATGCACAGCCCTGCCCGGGAAAGGCTCTGGCCGGCGGCCGGCGCGATCCTGACCATCGATCTGGGAGCGATCCGTGCCAACTGGCGCTGGCTGCGCGACCGTGTGGCGCCCGCCGCCTGCGGCGCGGTGCTGAAGGCCGATGCCTATGGCCTGGGGGCGGCGCTGGTCGGTCCGGCGCTGCTGGCCGAGGGCTGCCGCGACTTCTTCGTGGCGCATCTGGAGGAGGGCATCGCCTTGCGCCAGGACCTGCGAGGGCAGCCCGGAGCGGAGGAGGCGCGCATCCATGTGATGCACGGCCTCTTCGACGGCACCGAGCGGGAGGCGCTGGCGCATGGGCTGATTCCGGTCCTGAACAGCCTGGAGCAGGTGGCGGGCTGGGCCGGCCTGTCGCGGGCGGAGGGGCGGCGCCTGCCGGCCTGGCTGCAGCTTGACACCGGCATGGCCCGCTTCGGCTTCTCCGTCGGGGAGCTGGACCGGCTGCTGGAGGATGGGCGCGACCTGGCGGCAGTGGAGCCCATCCGGGTGATGAGCCACCTCGCCTGCGCCGACGAGCCGGGGCATCCGGCCAACGCGGCGCAGCTCGGCGCCTTCAACGCGATGCGCCGGCGCCTGCCGCACCTGCCGACCAGCCTCGCCGCCTCCTCCGGCATCTTTCTCGACCGCGCCTGGCATGGCGACCTCGTGCGCCCTGGCGTGGCGCTGCACGGCGTGGCGCCGCTGCCGCGCGGGGAGAACCCGCTGCGCCCGGTGCTCCGCCTGGATGCGCGGGTGGTGCAGACCCGCAGCGTCCCGGCGGGCACGGCGGTGGGCTATGGCCACAGCTTCACCACCCGGACGCCAAGCCGCCTGGCCACGATCGCGGTCGGCTATGCGGACGGCTTCCTGCGCAGCGCCAGCAACCGTGGCCGGGCGATGTGGAAGGGCATGCCAATGCCGATCCTGGGCCGCGTCTCCATGGACAGCATCGTGCTCGATGCCAGCGCCCTGCCGGAGAATGCGCTGCGTCCCGGCGACACGGTGGAACTGATCGGGCCGGATCACGATCTGGAGGCGGTGGCCGAGGCCGCCGGCACCATCCCCTACGAGATCCTGACCAGCCTCGGCCAGCGCTACCACCGCCGCTACGAGACCGGAGCCCCGGGGAGCAGCGGGGAAGTGCTGCAGCCCACAGGGCCGGCGGTCACCGCCTGACCCTTCCCGCCTGGCCCCCCCGCGCCAGGCCTCCCGTTCCGGCCGGTTTCCAGCGGCTGTCCATCCCCCATTGCGGCGCCGCCCCGGTGCGCCGCCCCAGGAGCCCCTCATGAAGGTCCTCATCCTCGGCAGCGGCGTGGTCGGCACCGCCTCGGCCTACTACCTCGCCAGGGCGGGCCACGAAGTCACCGTCATCGACCGCCAGCCGGCGGCGGGGATGGAGACTTCCTTCGCCAATGCGGGGCAGCTTTCCTATGGCTATTCCTCGCCCTGGGCCGGGCCGGGCATCCCGATCAAGGCGCTGAAATGGCTGATGATGCGCTACCGCCCCTTCGTGATCTGGCCGCGCCCGGACGCGCGGCTCGGCTGGTGGCTGGCGCAGATGCTGGCCAACTGCAACGAGGAGGCCTACCGCCTCAACAAGAGCCGCATGGTCCGCATTGCGGAATATGCCCGCGAATCCCTGACCGCCCTGCGCGCCGAGACGGGCATCACCTATGACGACCGGCAGCGTGGCACCTTGCAGGTCTTCCGGACGCAGAAGCAGCTCGACCATGTCGGGGACGACACGGGCGTGCTCGACCAGTACGGCATTCCCTACGAGGTCCTGGACGCTGTCGGCTGCGTGGACAAGGAGCCCGCGCTCGGCCTGGTGCGCGAGAAGATGGTGGGCGGCCTCTATCTGCCGCAGGACGAGACCGGCGACGTCCACCAGTTCACCCAGCGGCTCGCGAAGATCTGCGAGGGCATGGGCGTGGCCTTCCGCTATGGCACCACGGTCCGGACGCTGGATACCGAGGGCAGCCGCGTCACCGGCGTCGTGACCGATACCGGCCGGCTGACCGCGGACCGCTATGTCGTGGCGCTCGGCAGCTACTCCGCCGCGCTGCTGCGGCCGCTGGGGATGAACCTGCCGGTCTATCCGGTGAAGGGCTATTCCATCACCGTGCCGATCACCGATCCGGACGGCGCACCGGTCTCCACCGTGATGGACGAGACCTACAAGGTCGCCATCACCCGGTTGGGCGAACGCATCCGCGTCGGCGGCACGGCGGAGCTGGCCGGGTTCAGCCTGACGCTGCGCCAGCCGCGCCGCGCCACGCTGGAGCATTCGGTGCACGACCTCTTCCCCAGAGGCGGCGACCTGAGCAAGGCCAGCTTCTGGACCGGGTTGCGGCCGATGACGCCGGACGGCACGCCGATCGTGGGTGCCACGCCCTTCGGCAACCTCTTCACCAACACCGGCCACGGCACGCTGGGCTGGACCATGGCCTGCGGCTCCGGGCGGCTGCTGGCCGATCTCGTCTCCGGCCACACGCCGGAGATCGACAGCAGCGACCTCAGCCTGGAGCGCTACCGCCACGTGCCGCCGGAGGGGAAGGCGGCGGCCCGGAAGCAGGCGGCCTGATCCGCCCCCCCCTTGCGGCGCGGCCCGGATGGTGGGAGGTCCACAGGCTCTCCCGTGCCGGGAAGGTATGACCTTTTCCCCGGGGATCGCGCCCCGCCGCCCGCGTAGGGGGGTTAATCCGGGGCGATGCGGTCCCATTTGGGCCCTGACCACTTCGACGGAGGACTACATGTATCCGGACGTCCAACTCTTCATCAACGGAACCTGGCGCGCCGCGACCGGCGGCCGCACGGAGCCGGTGATCAACCCGGCCACCGAGGAGACGATCGGCACCGTGGCCTATGCGTCCCGTGCCGACCTGGACGAGGCGCTGGAGGCCGCGGCGAAGGGCTTCCGGACCTGGCGCGCCACCTCGGCCTTCGAGCGCTACAAGCTGATCCGCAAGGCGGCGAACCTGCTGCGCGAGCGGGCCGACAAGATCGCCCGCATCATGACCCTGGAGCAGGGCAAGCCGCTGGCCGAGGCGAAGATGGAGGTGATGGGCGCCGCCGACACCGCCGACTGGCTGGCCGAGGAAGGCCGCCGCACCTATGGCCGCGTCGTCCCCGCCCGGGCGGAGGGCGTGTACCAGCTGGTGATCAAGGAGCCGGTCGGCCCCGTTGCCGCCTTCACGCCCTGGAACTTCCCGATCAACCAGATCGTGCGCAAGCTCTGCTCGGCGCTGGCCACCGGCTGCTCGATCATCGTCAAGGCGCCGGAGGAGACCCCGGCCTCCCCGGCCGAGTTGATCCGCGCCTTCGCCGATGCGGGCATTCCGGATGGCGTGGTCGGCCTCGTCTATGGCGTGCCGGCGGAGATCTCGGAATACCTCATCCCGCACCCGGTGATCCGCAAGATCACCTTCACCGGCTCCACCCCGGTGGGCAAGCAGCTCGCCGCCCTGGCCGGCCAGTACATGAAGCGCGCGACGATGGAGCTCGGTGGCCATGCCCCGGCCTTCGTCTTCGACGACGCGGATGTAAGCCTCGCGGCCAAGACGCTCGCCACCTCCAAGCTTCGCAACGCGGGCCAGGTCTGCGTCTCGCCGACGCGCTTCCTGGTGCAGGAGAAGATCTTCGACCAGTTCGTGGAGCAGTTCTCCGGCCATCTCGCCGCGGCGAAGGTGGGCAACGGGCTGGAGGAAGGCGTGACCATGGGCCCGCTGGCCAATGAGCGCCGCATCCCCTCCATCGAGGGGCTGATCAACGACGCCAAGCAGAAAGGCGCCGAGGTCCGCACCGGCGGCAACCGCATCGGCAACAAGGGCTATTTCTTCGAGCCCACGGTGCTGACCGGCGTGACGCGCGAGATGCGGGCGATGAACGAGGAGCCCTTCGGCCCGCTGGCGCTGGTGATGCCGTTCCGCGACTTCGACGAGGCGATCGAGGAAGGCAACCGCCTGCCCTTCGGCCTCGCCTCCTACGCCTTCACCCGCTCCGCCAAGACGGCGCAGGCGCTGGGCGACAAGGTCGAGTCCGGCATGATGACCATCAACCATCTGGGCCTCGCCCTGCCGGAAGTGCCCTTCGGCGGCATCAAGGACAGCGGCTACGGCTCCGAGGGCGGTACCGAGGCACTGGAATCCTACGTCAACACCAAGTTCGTTTCCCAGGCCGGACTCTGAGCCCGGACCCTCGGGAGTAGGACCCACGATCAGGGGGAAGGGCTTCGGTCCTTCCCCTTTTTCGTGGCTTTCACGCGCCGGCGAAAATGGGCCCAGGGCACACAGTGTCCTGACGGATGGGGCTTGGTGGAAGCCGGACCCTTCCCCAAAGGCCAATGCACTGCTCAACCTGGCAGGCTGGCCCCGATCAGCGCATGGGCGGAGCTTTCCAGCGAGCGGGAGGCCGCCTCGTTGCCCAGGGCGGGGGCGACGGCGAAGGCCCCCTCGATCAGCAGTTGCAGGGAATCACCCAGAGTGGCGGGGGCGCCGGCTTCGGCGCAGAGGCGGCGCAGCGTCTCGCGCATCGCCTGCTTGTGGTGGTCCGCCACCTGCCGTGCCGGATGCCCGGGATCGGGGAATTCCGCGATGGCGAGGCCCAGCGGGCAGCCCCGGAAGCCTGGCGTCAGCACCGTCGCCGCGGCCATGTTGACGAAGGCCAGGAGCCGTTCGCGCGGGGAGAGCGAGTCGTCCCCGGTGGCACAGGCCAGCTTCTCCTGCGCCTCGCAGCGTTCCTGCAGGATCGTCTCGATCAGCGCGTCCTTGGAGGGATAGGCGCGGTAGAGACCCATCTTCGTGGTGCCGGCGACCCGGCAGATCTCGTCCACGCCGGTGGCATGGATGCCCTGGCGATAGAACAGCTCGCGCGCCGCCTCGCGGACACGCTGCGCCACGGGGCGCTTGTCCGGCGGTCCCGCATTCCCGGCAGCGTCCCTCTCGGGCTCCCCTTTCGGGGTCTGGCCGGTCCTGGCTTCGCTCACGGCTTTCTCCTTGCCTCCTGCACCTCTGAAGGGGCCGCGCCTGCGAGGGAAGAGAACGACCGAGCCTCGCCGCCGGGCCCCTGGATTGCGCCTCGGGCCGGACACCTACTGGCCTAGCCCCTTGCAATGAGACTGACCGGTACGTATCAATAGGAGGACGAACCGGTCGGTATCACCCGACCAGGAGATAGGTCATGCACCCTCCCGAACGCAAGCCTCTGGTCGCCCTCCTCCTTCTCGCCCTGGCGATGGCGGCCCCTTCCCTCCCGCATGCCGCCCGGGCGCAACAGCCGGGCGCCGCGCCCCCCGCCGTCACCGTTGCCCAGCCGCTGCGCCGGCAGGTCACCGAATGGGACGAGCATCTCGCCCGGCTGGAACCCTCCGCCCGCGTGGAGCTGCGTGCCCGGGTCTCTGGGCAGGTGGCGGCGGTGCATTTCCGCGACGGACAGGTGGTGCGGCAGGGCGACCTGCTCTTCACCCTCGACCAGCGGCCCTTCGGGATCGCGGTGGACAGCGCCCGGGCCGATCTGGCCCGCACCCAGGCCCAGGCGGTGCTGGCGCAGCAGGAGGTGGACCGCACCCTGCCGCTGATCAGCAGCCGCATCGCCCCGGTGGCGCAGCTCGATGCCCGCCGTGCCGCCCTGGCCGAGGCCGTGGCGCAGCGCGACGCCGCCCAGGCCGCGCTCCGCAAGGCGCAGCTCGACCTGGAATGGAGCGAGATCCGCGCCCCGATCGGCGGCCGCATCTCCGACCGGCGGGTGGATGCGGGCAACCTGGTGCAGTCGGGCGAGACGCTGCTGACCACGATCCTGCAGATCGACCCGATCTACGCCGTCTTCGACGCGCCGGAATCCGACTATCTCCGCCTCGCCCGGCTGGCGCGCAGCGGCACGCGGCCCAGCGACCAGCCCGCCCGCGCGGGCCAGGGCAACCCGGTGGAGATCCGCCTCGCCGACGAGGAGGACTGGGGGCGCCAGGGACGCATGGACTTCACCGACGTGGCGCTGGACCCGCGCAGCGGCACGGTGCGCGCCCGGGCGGTGCTGGCGAACCCGGACCTGTTCCTGACGCCCGGCGTCTTCGCCCGGCTGCGGCTGCGGACCGGTGCCTCGGACTCCCTGCTGCTGCCCGATGCCGCGGTGGCGGCGGACCAGGCCGAGCGCATGGTGCTGACCGTGGCGCAGGACGGCACGGTGGTGCCGAAGCCGGTCTCGCTCGGGCCCCTGGTGGACGGGCTGCGCGTGATCCGCAGCGGGCTGGCGGCGGAGGACCGGGTGGTGGTGGCGGGGCTGCACCTCGCCCGCCCCGGCAGCCGCGTCACCGCCGAGGCCGGGCGCATCGGCCCCGCCAACGCACAGCTCACGCAGGCGCAATAGCGCCACCCACGCCGCAGGAACCGCGCCATGCGCTTCGCCCGCTTCTTCATCGACCGGCCGGTCTTCGCGGCGGTCATCTCCATCGCCATCACCCTGATCGGCGGCATCGCCCTGCTGCGCCTGCCGATCAGCGAGTATCCCGACATCGCGCCCCCCACCGTGACGATCACGGCGAACTATCCCGGCGCCTCCGCCGCCACGGTGGCGGAGACCGTGGCCACGCCGATCGAGCAGGAGGTGAACGGCGTAGAGGGGATGCTCTACCTGAACTCGCAATCCACGGGCGACGGCAAGCTGTCCATCAACGTGGTGTTCCGCCAGGGCACCGACGTGGATGCGGCGCAGGTGCTGGTGCAGAACCGCGTCGCCATCGCCGAGCCGCGCCTGCCGGAGGAGGTGCGGCGGCTGGGCCTCGTGGTGCGCAAGGCCTCGCCCGACCTGATGATGGTCGTGCACATGTACTCGCCGGACGGGTCGCGGGACCAGCAGTACGTCTCCAACTACGCCACGCTGAACGTGCGCGACCGGCTGGCGCGGCTGGACGGGATCGGCGACGTGCAGGTCTTCGGCGCGCGCGACTATTCCATGCGCGTCTGGCTCGATCCGGCCAAGGTGGCGGCGCGCGGGCTCACCGCCGGGGAGGTGGTGGAGGCGCTGCGCCGGGCCAACCTCCAGGTCGCGGCGGGCGGGCTGAACAAGCCGCCGACGGGCGATACCGGCACGGGCTTCGAGCTGAACATCCAGGCGCTGGGGCGCCTCGCCACGCCGGAACAGTTCGGCGAGATCGTGGTCGCCACCAATGCACGCGGCGCCCCGGTGCGGGTGCGCGACATCGCGCGGGTGGAGCTCGGCAGCCAGGACTATTCCGTTTCCGCCTATCTGGACAATGCGGTGGCGACGGCGATCCCGATCTACCAGCGGCCGGGCTCCAACGCGCTGGCCACCGCCGAGGCGGTGCGCCACACCATGGAGGAGCTGTCGCATTCCTTCCCGCCCGGCATCACCTATGGCGTGGTCTATGACACCACGCGCTTCATCGAGCAGTCGATGGAGGCGGTGGTGCATACCTTCGGCGAGGCGGTGCTGCTGGTCGTGGTCGTGGTGGTGCTGTTCCTGCAGTCCTGGCGGGCGGCACTGATCCCGCTCCTGGCCATCCCCGTCTCGATCATCGGCACCTTCGCCGCCATGGCGGCGCTGGGCCTGTCGCTGAACACGCTCTCCATGTTCGGGCTGATCCTGGCCATCGGCATCGTGGTGGATGACGCCATCGTGGTGGTGGAGAACGTGGAGCGGCATCTGGCGCAGGGCGCCACGCCGCGCGACGCCGCCCGCCGCACCATGGACGAGGTGGGCATGGCGCTGGTCGCCATCGCCCTGGTGCTCTGCGCCGTCTTCGTGCCGACCGCCTTCATCTCGGGCATCGCCGGCGCCTTCTACGGCCAGTTCGCGGTGACCATCGCGGTGGCGACGCTGCTCTCGGCGCTGGTCTCGCTGACCCTCTCCCCCGCCCTGGCGGCACTGCTGCTGCGCCCGCACACGCATGAGGCACCGCGTGGACGGTTGTCCTGGATCGGGGCACCCTTCCGCTGGTTCTTCCAGGGGTTCAACCGGGTCTTCGACGCGCTGTCGATGGGCTATGGCGGGCTGACGCGGCGGCTGGTGCGGCTGCCGGTGATCCTGCTGCTGCTCTATGCCGGGCTGCTGCTGGCGACGGGGCAGATGGTGCGGACGACGCCGACCGGGCTGATCCCGCCGCTCGACCGCGGCTACCTGATCGCCGCCTTCCAGCTTCCGCCCGGCGCGGCGCTGGCACGCACCGACGCGGTGATCCGCCGCGCCTCGGAGACGGTGCTGTCCGTGCCGGGGGTGGAGCATGCCATCGCCTTCACCGGCTTCGACGGCGCCACCTTCACCAACGCGCCGAACACGGGCGTGATCTTCGTCGGGCTGAAGTCCTTCGAGGAGCGGGCAAAGGAGGGCGTCTCCTACGGCGCCCTCATCGGCCAGATCCAGGCGAAGCTGGCGCAGGACCGGGAGGCGCTGGCGCTGGTGATCCCGCCGCCCTCGGTGCCCGGCATCGGCACCGGCGGCGGGTTCAAGCTCTATGTGCAGGACCGGGCCGGGCGCGGGCCGAGGGCGCTGGAACAGGCGACCCAGGCGGTGCTGGCGGCAGCGCGGAAGCATGGCGAGGTCGGCTTCGCCTTCTCGCTCTTCAAAACCGCCACGCCCACCCTGCGCGCCGAGGTGGACCGCACCAAGGCGGAGATGCTGGGCGTGCCGCTGGACAAGGTGTCGGAGACGCTGTCGGTCTATCTCGGCTCGGCCTTCGTGAACGACTTCAACATCCTGGGCCGCACCTACCGCGTCACCGCCCAGGCCGAGGAGGCGCAGCGCCGCACGCCGCGCGACGTGGCGCTGCTGCGCACCCGCAACGCCGACGGGCAGATGGTGCCGATCGGCGCGCTGGCGAGCTTCCGGGACGACAGCGCGGCCTATCGCGTGCCGCGCTACAACCTCTATCCGGCGGCGGAGATCCAGGGCACGCCCGCGCCCGGCGCCTCCACCGGCCAGGCCATCGCCGCGATGCAGGCGGCGCTGGAGGAAGCCCTGCCGGACGGATTCTCCTACGAATGGACGGAGCTGGCCCTGCAGGAGACGACGCAGGGCAACACCGCGCCGCTCGCCTTCGGGCTGGCCGTGGTCTTCGTCTTCCTGCTGCTGGCCGCCCTCTACGAAAGCTGGCTGCTGCCGCTGGCGGTGGTGCTGATCGCGCCGATGTCGGTGCTGGCGGCGCTGCTCGGCGTGGTCTGGCGCGGGCTGGACAACAACGTGCTGGTGCAGGTCGGGCTGGTGGTGCTGGTCGGTCTGGCGGCCAAGAACGCCATCCTGATCGTGGAATTCGCCCGGGCCGCCGAACGCGACGGCATGAGCCGCTGGCAGGCCGCGGAGGCGGCGGCGCGCACGCGGCTGCGGCCGATCCTGATGACATCGCTGGCCTTCATACTGGGCGTGCTGCCGCTGGCGGTGGCGACCGGCGCGGGTGCGGAGATCCGCCAGAGCCTGGGCACCGCGGTCTTCGCCGGCATGTTGGGGGTGACGCTGTTCGGCCTGCTCTTCACCCCGGTCTTCTATGTCGTCGCCAGCGCCATGGCGCGGCGCCAGGAGCGACGGGCGGCCGGCGCCGTGGCTCCGGCGGAATGACCCGCTTCCGGCAGGCCCCTCCCCAGGAGCCTGCCGGAAATCGTGATCGCCCTCCCCCCCGGCGACCGTCTGGCGCAACACCGCCCCGCATGGGCAATGTCACGGAACGTGGCTGGAGCGTGACGATGCTGAGACGGATTCTGGCGGTCCTCCCCGTCCTGTTCCTCTGCTCCGGCCCGATGCGGGCGGAGGCGGCGGTGCTGGACGGGGTGACCTTTCCCGACACCCAGACGGTGGCCGGGCGCAGGCTGGTGCTGAACGGCACCGCGCTCCGCACCTATTCCATCCTGCGCGTGCATATCTACGTGGCTGCCCTCTATCTGGAGCGGCCTTCCTCCAACGCCTCGCAGATCCTGGGATCGGACCAGATGAAGATGGTCCAGTTCGTCTTCTCCCGGAACATCGACGCCCCCGATGCCCGCAAATCCTGGGAGGAAGGGCTGGCCGCCAACTGCCGCGCCCCCTGCCGGTTGCAGCCGCAGGATGTGACCCGCTTCCTCGACGCTGTCCCGGCCGTGCACCAGGGGGAAAGCGGTTCCCTGCTCTTCACCCCGGACGGGCTGGACGTCTTCACGGATGGCCGCTTCATCGGCCGGATCACCGACCCGACCTTCTCGCGCGTCGTGCTGTCCACCTTCATCGGGCCGCAGAGCCTGTTGCCGGACGTCCGCAGCGGGCTGCTCGGGCAGCACTGACCTGCGCCGGTCCTGCCGGGAGGTTTCAGCCGGCCACCGGAATGTCATCCGATCGTCATCCGAGTATCACGGGCGCGTCGTGCAGGGCGATTAAGCCGCCCGCCGAACACGTTCGGATCGGCTCATGGCGTCTCAGCGTAACGTCCTTCTCATCGTGGTGGACCAGTGGCGGGCGGATTTCATGCCCGTGCTGGGCGCGGATTTCCTGCGCACGCCGAATCTCGACCGGCTGTGCCGTGAGGGTGTCACCTTCCGCAACCATGTGACCACTGCCGTGCCCTGCGGCCCGGCCCGCGCCAGCCTGCTGACCGGCCTGTACCTGATGAACCACCGGGCAGTGCAGAACACCGTGCCGCTCGACGCGCGCCACATGAACCTGGGCAAGGCGCTGCGCGGTGTGGGCTACGACCCGGCGCTGATCGGCTACACCACCACCACGCCGGACCCGCGCGGCACCAGCCGCAACGACCCGCGCTTCTCCCTGCTGGGCGACCTGATGGAAGGCTTCCGCAGCGTCGGTGCCTTCGAGCCCTCGATGGACGGGTATTTCGGCTGGCTGGCGCAGAAGGGCTATGACCTGCCGCCGAACCGCGAGGATATCTGGCTGCCGGAAGGTATGGACGACGTGCCGGGGGCCACCGACCGTCCCAGCCGCATCCCGACCGAGCTCTCCGACACCGCCTATTTCACCGAGCGCGCCCTGACCTACATCAAGGGCCGCGGCGAGAAGCCCTGGTTCCTGCATCTCGGCTACTGGCGTCCGCACCCACCCTTCATCGCGCCGGAACCCTACAACCGCATGTACACGGCCGCGCAGATGCCGGCCCCGGTGCGCATGCCGCACTGGCGGGAGGAAGCGGCGCAGCACCCGCTGCTCGACTTCTATCTGCGCGGCGTGCAGCGGGGGTCCTTCTTCCACGGCGCCGGCGGCGCGGCGAACGAGATGGCCGAGGCGGAGATCCGCCAGATGCGCGCCACCTATGCCGGGCTGATCTCCGAGGTCGATGCCGCGCTGGGCGAGGTCTTCGCCCATCTCGACGCCACGGACCAGTGGAAGGACACGCTGATCATCTTCACCTCCGACCATGGCGAGCAGCTCGGCGACCACTACCTGCTCGGCAAGATCGGCTTCCATGACGAGAGCTTCCGCATTCCCCTGGTGGTGGTAGACCCGGATGCGCCGGAACAGGCCGGCCGGATCGAGAGCGCCTTCACCGAAAGCGTGGACGTGCTGCCCAGCATCATCGACTGGCTGGGCGGCGAGGTGCCGCGCGCCTGCGACGGGCGCTCGCTCCTGCCTCTGCTGCGCGGCCGCCGGCCGGCCGACTGGCGCGAGCACCTCTTCTACGAATACGACTTCCGCGACGTGTACTACTCGCACCCCGAGGCGCCGCTGGGCCTCGGCATGGACGACTGCTCGCTCTGCGTCGTCCAGGACGAGCAGTGGAAATACGTGCATTTCGCGGCGCTCCCGCCCCTCCTCTTCAACCTGGAGGAGGATCCGAACCAGTTCGTGAACCTGGCCGACGACCCGGCCCATGCCGGCATCGTGGCGGACTACGCGCAGCGCGCCCTGTCGCACCGCATGCGCCATGCCGAGCGCACCCTGACGCATTACCGATCCACGCCCCAGGGCCTGGAGGAGAGAAGCCGATGATCCTGTCCCGCCGTTCCACGCTCCTCGGCGCCGCCGGCTTTGGCGCGGCCAGCCTGCCGCGCTTCGCGATCGCCCAATCCACCAGCACGGGCGACACGCGGCGCAGCATCGACATCGCCGTGCAGAAGATCAGCAACTCCAACACGCTGGAGGTGCTGCGCGAGCAGTCCAATGTCGGCGAGCGGATCTTCTTCTCCTCGATCTGGGAAGGGCTGATCGGCCGCGACTGGCTGGGCGAGCTGCGCGCCGTGCCGTTGCTGGCCACCGAATGGAAGCGGCTGAGTGACAGCGCGGTGGAGCTGAAGCTGCGCCCCGGCGTGCGCTTCCACAACGGCGACGAGATGACGGCCGAGGACGTCGCCTTCTCCTTCGGTCCCGAGCGCATGTTCGGCGACACGCCGGCCACGGCGCAGGGCCGCACCATCGCGGTGAAGGGCGAGGGCATCCCGACCCGCGCCGGCCGCGAGCTGCCGCCCGAGGTGCCCGCCGTCGCGCGCCGCGCCTGGCCGGCGCTGGAGCGTGTCGAGGTGGTGGACCGGTACACGGTCCGCTTCCACAACGCCTCGCCGGACGTGACGCTGGAGGGCCGCCTCGCCCGCTACGGCAGCGAGATCATCTCCCGCCGCGCCTATGTCGAGGCGCCGAGCTGGTTCGACTGGGCGCGCAAGCCCGTCACCACCGGCCCCTACATGGTGGCCGACTTCAAGCCGGACCAGTCGCTGACGCTGGTGGCGCATGACGCCTACTGGGGCGGCCGCCCGCCGCTGAAGCAGATCCGCTTCCTGGAGGTGCCGGA
The DNA here is from genome assembly GCF_001941945.1 of Roseomonas gilardii. NCBI lineage: Bacteria > Pseudomonadati > Pseudomonadota > Alphaproteobacteria > Acetobacterales > Roseomonadaceae > Roseomonas > Roseomonas gilardii. The sequence goes on from NZ_CP015583.1 coordinate 3,835,923, forward strand.
AGTCTCCGCCCGCATCAACGCGCTGCGCTCCGGCGAGGTGCAGTTCGCCTGCGACATCCCGCCCGACCAGATCCCGGGCATCGAGAGCAACGCGGCCTATGAGGTGCAGGGCGGCACCATCCTGAACCACCGCCTGACCGTCTTCGACAAGAACTTCCCGGCGCTCCAGGATGCCCGCGTCCGCCGCGCCTTCACCCATGCGATCGACCGTCAGGCGATCGTGGACAGCCTCTGGAGCGGCCGCACCGTGGTGCCGCGCGGGCTGCAGTGGGACTATTACGGCGACATGTTCATCGCCGACTGGTCGGTGCCGAAATACGACCCGGCCGAGGCGAAGCGCCTGCTGAAGGAGGCGGGCTACAAGGGCGAGCCGATCCCCTACCGCCTGCTGAACAACTACTACACCAACCAGACCCCGACGGCGCAGGTGCTGGTGGAGATGTGGAACCAGGTCGGCCTGAACGTCCAGATCGAGATGAAGGAGAACTGGACCCAGATCTTGGAGCGCAGCCCGTCCCGCGCCGTGCGCGACTGGTCCAATTCCGCGCCCTTCAACGACCCGGTCTCCTCGCTGGTCGCGCAGCATGGGCCGAACGGGCAGCAGCAGCAGGTGGGCGAGTACAGCAACGAGGAGCTGAACCGGCTCTGCGTGGAGCTGGAGACCAGCACCGACCGTCCCCGCCGCAAGCAGGTCTTCCGCCGCCTGCTGGAGATCGCCGAGCGCGAGGACCCGGCCTATACGGTGCTGCACCAGAACGCGACCTTCACCGCCAAGCGGAAGGACATCCGGTGGAAGGCCGCGCCGGCCTTCGCCATGGAGTTCCGCGCCAACAACTGGTCGGCCTGAGGGAACCATGTCCGGCCTGACCCGTCGCGCTGCGCTGGCCTCGGCCGGCGCGGCGCTCTGCTTGCCGCGCCTCGCCATCGCCCAGGGCGCGCGCCCCGCCATCACCGTGGCGGTGCAGAAGATCAGCAACAGCAACTCGCTGGAGATGCTGCGCGAGCAGTCGAATGTGGGCGGCCGGATCTTCTACTCCTATGCCGAGCCGCTGATCGACACGGACTGGACCGGCGACCTGTCGCTGCGCCCGGGGCTCGCCACCTCCTGGCGCCGCCTGGACGCGCAGCGGCTGGAGCTCACGCTGCGCGAGGGCGTGCGCTTCCACGACGGGCGCCCGATGACGGCGGAGGATGTCGTCCATTCCTTGGGCCCGCGCATGTGGGGCGCCGAGGGCAGCCCGCGCAACCCGCCGCCCGAGGCGGTGGCCGTGGCACGTCGCTCCTTTCCCGGCTTCGAGCGGGTGGAGATCGTCGATGCCCGCACGGTGCGCTTCGTCAACCGCACCCCCGACGTGACGCTGGAGGGCAAGCTCAGCCGCTCACTGGCCACCATCCATTCCGCCGCCGCCTATGAGGCGGTCGCGGACTGGCCGCAATGGTCGCGCCGGCCCGTGGGCACCGGTCCCTACCGCGTCGTGGAGTTCCGCCCGGACCACCATCTGATTCTGGAAGCCTTCGACGACTACTGGGGCGGCCGCCCGCCGCTTTCGCGCATCCGCTTCCTGGAGGTTCCGGAGGTCGCCGCCCGCATCGCCATGCTGCAATCCGGCGAGGCGGATTTCGCCTGCGACATCCCGCCCGACCAGATCGCCGAGGTCGAGCGCAGCCCGCGCCACGAGGTGGTGGGTGGGTTGATCGGCAACCACCGCATGCTGGTCTTCGACAAGCACCATGCCGCGCTCGCCGATCCGCTGGTCCGGCGCGCCCTGACGCATGCGATCGACCGCGAGGCCATCGTGCAGGCGCTGTGGTCCGGCCGCACCCGCGTGCCGCCCGGCCTGCAGTTCGAGTTCTTCGGCGACATGCTGGTGCGCGACTGGACCGTGCCGAAATACGATCTGGCCGAGGCCCGGCGCCTGCTGAAGCAGTCCGGCTATCGGGGCGAGCCGATCCCCTATCGCGTGCTGAACAACTACTACACCGCGCAGACCTCGACGGCACAGATCCTGGTCGAGGGCTGGCGCGAGGCCGGGGTGAACGTGCGCATCGAGATGCGGGAGAACTGGTCCCAGATCACCGAGCCAGGGCCGGACCGCGCCATTCGCGACTGGTCCAACGGCGCCTCCTTCGGCGATCCGGTGTCGCAGACCCCGCCGAATTTCGGCCGGCAGGGTTCGGCCTGGGTCGGCGGCGAATGGCGCAACGAGGAGTTCGGCGATCTCGCCGCAGTGCTGGAGAACGCCACCGACGCAGCGCAGCGCCGGCGCGCCTGGGCCCGCATGCTGGAGATCGCCGAGCGTGAGGATCCGGCCTGGACGGTGCTGCACCAGACCGCGAACTTCACCGGCAAGCGCCGCGACATCCGCTGGAAGCCGGCCCAGGCCTTCGTGATGGATTTCCGCGCGGGGAACTGGGGCGCCTGATGCAGATGACCGAAGCACCATCCCATCGCACGCCGCTCGTCGAGATCCGCAACCTCGCCGTCAGCTTCGACGGCACGCCTGCCCTGCGCGGCGTGGACCTCACCATCGGACGTGGCGAATCCCTGGCCCTGGTGGGCGAATCCGGCTGCGGCAAGTCCGTCACCTGGCTGGCCGCCCTGGGCCTGCTGCCGCCCAAGGCGCGCGTCACCGGCAGCGTGCGTCTCGATGGCCAGGAGCTCCTGGGCGCCGCGCCAGAGGTGCTGGACCGCGTGCGCGGCGGCCGCGTCGCCATGATCTTCCAGGACCCGGCGAGCAGCCTGAACCCGGTCCACCGGATCGGCCGGCAGATCACCGAGGCTCTGTCGCTGCATCGTGGCATGACGGGCGCGGCGGCGCGGGCCGAGGCGAAGCGGCTGCTCGACCAGGTCGGCATGCCCGATGCGCGGCGGCGCCTGGATGCCTATCCGCACGAACTGTCGGGCGGGCAGAACCAGCGCGTGATGATCGCCATGGCGCTCGCCGGCCAGCCGGAGCTGCTGGTGGCGGACGAGCCGACCACGGCACTCGACGTCACCATCCAGGCGCAGATCCTGGAGCTTCTCACCGAGATCCGCCGCGACACCGGCATGGCGCTGGTGCTGATCAGCCACGACCTCGGCGTGGTGGGGGAGACCTGCGAGCGGGTTTGCGTCCTCTATGCGGGGCGGGTGATCGAGGAGGCCGCCACGGAGCGCCTGCTCAAGGCCCCGCTGCATCCCTATGCGGACGGGCTGCTCGCCGCCCTGCCGCCGATCAGCGGGCCGCGCCGCCCGCTCGCCGCCATTCCCGGCGCCGTGCCGGAGCCCTGGGCCATGCCCCCCGGCTGTCCCTTCGGGCCGCGCTGCCCCCGCCATGTGGCCGCCTGCGACGCTGCCCTGCCGCGCCTGACCACCGTGGAGCCCGGCCATCGCGCCGCCTGCTTCCGCCCGGTGCCGCCGCGCGGCATCCCGCCGCTGCCCATCCCCCGGCAGCAGGAGATGCACTCGGCATGAGCCTACTCCTGCAGGCGCAGGGCCTCGTGCGCCGCTACGCCATGCGACGCGGCCTGCTGGGCCGGGTCACCGAGGTCCGTGCCGTGGACGGCGTGTCGCTGGAGCTGCGGCCGGGCGAGACGCTCGGGCTGGTGGGCGAATCCGGCTGCGGCAAGTCCACCACCGGCCGCCTCGTGCTGGGGCTGGAAAGCCCGGACGAGGGCGTGGTCCGCTTTGAGGGCGCGCCGATGCCGGTGCCGGGCAGCCCGGCCTGGCGCCGCCAGCGGGCCCGGATGCAGATGGTGTTCCAGGACCCGCTGGGCGCGCTCGACCGCCGGCTGACGGTCGCCGCGCAGATCGCCGAGCCGCTGGAGATCCACGGCCTCGGCGGCGCCTCCGAGCGGGCGGCGAAGGCCGAGGCGCTGCTGCGCGCCGTGGGGCTGCGCCCCGACCAGGGCGCGCGCTATCCGCACGAGCTCTCCGGCGGGCAGCGGCAGCGCGCCGTGCTGGCCCGCGCCCTGGCCACTGACCCCGCCCTGCTGGTCTGCGACGAGCCGATCAGCGCGCTGGACGTCTCGATCCAGGCGCAGGTGATGAACCTGCTCTGCGAGGTGCAGGAGCGCACCGGGATCGCCATGCTCTTCGTCAGCCACGACCTGCGGGCGGTGCGCCAGGTCAGCCGCCGGGTGGCGGTGATGTATCTCGGCCGCATCGTGGAGGAAGGCGATCCCGACGCGGTGCTGCACGACCCCGTCCATCCCTATGCGCGCGCCCTGGTTTCCGCCATCCCGCAACCCGGGCGGCGCGGTGACCGCATCGTGCTGCGCGGCGATCCGCCCAATCCCGCGGCGCGGCCCACCGGCTGCGCCTTCCACCCCCGCTGCCCCGTGGCGGGCCCGCTCTGCCGGCGGGAGGCGCCGGCGCTGAAGCTGCGTGGCGACGGCCGCCTCGTCGCCTGCCACGTGGCACAGGGCGACATGCCCGCCGGCACCGGCCTGTCGGACACACCCGTGCTGGAAGCCGCCTGAATGCTCCGTTTCCTCGGCATCCGCCTGTTCCGCGCGCTGCTGACCCTGCTGCTCGTGGTCAGCTTCGCCTTCATCGTGCTGCGCCTGTCCGGCGACCCGGCGCTGCTGATCATGAGCGCCGATGCGCCGCCCGAGGCCATCGCCGCCTTCCGCCGCGCCTGGGGCCTCGATGACCCGCTCTGGGTGCAGTACCTGCGCTATTTCGGCGCCATCCTGCACGGCGATCTCGGCCAGTCGATGCGCGACGGCCGTTCCGCCATCGAGCTGGTGGCGGAACGTGTGCCGGCCACGCTGGCCCTCACCATTCCCGCGCTGCTGATCAAGCTCTGCCTCGGCATTCCGGCCGGCGTCTATGCCGCCCTGCACCGCAACTCCTGGATCGATCGCGGCGTGATGTTCCTGGCTGTCGCCGGCTTCACCGTACCCTCCTTCGTGCTGGGCCTGGTGCTGGTGCTGGTCTTCGCGGTGCAACTCGGCTGGCTGCCCTCCGGCGGGCAGGATAGCTGGCGCCATGCCGTCCTGCCGGTGATCACCCTGGGCCTGGGCGGGGCCGCCGTGCTGGCGCGCTTCACCCGCTCCGCCATGCTGGAGGTGCTGGGCCAGCCCTATATGCGCACCGCCCTCGCCAAGGGGGTACCCTGGCATGTCGCCGTGCGCCGCCATGCGTTGCCCAACGCCGCCATCCCCACCGTGACCATCGTGGGCTTCATGGTGGGCAGCCTGCTGGCAGGCGCGGTGGTGGTGGAAAGCGTCTTCTCCTGGCCCGGCGTCGGCCGCCTGCTGGTGGTGGCGGTGGCGAACCGGGATCTCGCGGTGGTGCAGTGCATCCTGCTGCTGGTGGCCGCCACCATGGTGGCCGCGAACCTCGCCGTGGACCTGCTCTACGGCACGCTCGACCCGCGTCTGCGGGCCGGCACCGCCAGCGCGCATTGAGGCCCCGCCGCATGTCCGACCTCGCCCTCCCCGCCGCCACCCCTGCCACCCCAGCCCCGCCCGCACCCAGGCGTGTCCCCGTCCCGCTGCCCGTGCTGCTCGGCCTGGGCTGGGTGGCGCTGATGCTGGCGGTGGCCCTCGCGGCGGACTGGATCAGCCCCTTCCCCATCACCGCGCTCGACCTGCGCGCCCGTCTTGCCCCGCCGGTCGGGCTGGGCGGCACCTGGCTGCACCCACTGGGCACGGACGAGCTGGGCCGTGACGTGCTGAGCCGGCTCATCGCCTCGATCCGCATGAGCCTGCTGATCGCCTTCGGCGCCACCGCCATCTCGGCGGTGCTGGGCACGCTGCTGGGCTTCCTGGCGGCGCATTTCCGCGGGCTGGTGGAACAGGCGGTGATGGCGCTGGTGGATTTCCAGGCGGCCATGCCCTTCCTGATCCTGGCCCTCGCGGTGCTGGCCTTTTTCGGCAACAGCCTGCCGCTCTTCATCTGCCTGCTCGGCCTCAACGGCTGGGAACGCTATGCCCGCATCGCCCGCGGCCTCGCCATCAGCGCTGGCTCACAGGGCTATGCGGCGGCGGTGCGGCAGCTCGGCGCCTCGCCCTGGCGCATCTATGGCCGGCACGTGCTGCCCAACATCGCCTCCACCCTGATCGTGTCGATGACGCTGGCCTTCCCGGAGATCATCCTGCTGGAAAGCGGGCTCTCCTTCCTTGGCCTGGGCGTGCAGCCGCCGATGACCTCGCTCGGCAACATGGTGGGCTATGGGCGCGAGTACCTGACCCGCGCGCCGTGGATCCTGCTCGCCCCCTCCGCCGTGATCGTGCTGACCACCCTCTCGGTCAGCCTGGCGGGCGACTGGCTGCGCGACCGGCTGGACCCGACGCTGCGGTAGCCATCGGGCATCCCAAGGAGACATCCCAGGGGGCTGACCGGGGCACCGTCCCTGGGTCTCTCCCTGGGTCTCCCCCTGGGATGACCTCGCTTGCCCCGCCTCGAACGGCGGCAGATCCGCCCGGCCCACTCCAATTTTCGCTTGCGAACATTTTTTCTTCGCTTATCTTCCTTTTGCGGGTGTTAAGCCCCGTAATGCCGCCCGGCCTTCGCGAAGGCGGCAGGAAGAGGAGCGAGGAACTTGGCCAGCCAGGCGGATTACGATCTTCTCGTCGTTGGTGGCGGCATCAATGGTGCCGGCATCGCTCGCGACGCCGCCGGGCGGGGGCTGAAGGTCCTGCTGGTCGAGCAGGACGACTTCGCCCGCCACACCTCCTCCGCCAGCACCAAGCTGATTCATGGCGGGCTGCGCTATCTCGAATACTACGAGTTCCGCCTGGTGCGGGAGGCGCTGATCGAGCGCGAGCGCCTGCTGGCCGCGGCGCCGCACATCATCTGGCCCCTGCGCTTCGTGCTGCCGCACCGGAACGATGTCCGCCCAGCCTGGATGGTCCGGCTCGGCCTGTTCCTTTACGACCATCTGGGCGGCCGCAAGCGCCTGCCGGGCTCGGAAGGTGTTCGTTTCCGAACCTCGCCGCTCGGTTCCGCGCTCAAGCCCGGGGTGGAACGCGGCTTCGTCTATTCCGACTGCTGGGTGCAGGACAGCCGCCTCGTCGTGCTGAACGCCCGCGACGCGGCGGAGAAGGGGGCGGAACTGCACACCCGCACCCGCTTCCTCGGCGCGCAGCGCGAGGGTGGCATCTGGCATGCGGAGATCGAGGACCTGCGCGGTGGCGGACGGCGTCCGGTCACGGCTCGCATCCTGGTCAACGCTGCCGGCCCCTGGGTGAGCGAGTTGCTGACCCGTCGCCTCAAGATCAACGACGCGGACAAGGTCCGGCTGGTCAAGGGCAGCCACATCGTGGTGCCGCGCCTCTACGAGGGCGACCACTGCTACATCCTGCAGAATCCCGATCGCCGCATCGTCTTCGCCATCCCCTACGAGGGCGACTTCACGCTGGTCGGCACCACGGACGTGCCCTGGAACGAGGCACCCGGCCCCGTCTCGATCAGCGCGGAGGAAACGCGGTATCTCTGCGACACGGTCAACCGCTACTTCAAGCGGGAGGTCGCCCCGGAGAACGTGGTCTGGAGCTATGCCGGCGTGCGGCCGCTCTATGACGACGCCGCGAAGAACGCCTCGGCGGTCACGCGCGACTATGTGCTGAAGGTGGACGCACCGGAGGGAGAGGCGCCGCTGCTCTCCGTCTTCGGCGGCAAGATCACCACCTATCGCAAGCTGGCGGAACATGCGCTGGAGAAGCTGGAGCCGCACCTGCCGGGGCTGAAGCCCGCCTGGACGGCGGTCGCGCCCTTGCCCGGCGGCGACATGCCGGATGCGGATTTCGACCGCTTCCTGGCCGGGCTACGGCAACGCTTTCCCTTCCTGCCGGAAGCCCTGGCCTATCGCCTTGCCCGTGCCTATGGCACGCGCGCCGACCGGCTGCTGGGCAAGGCGCGCAGCATGGAGGATCTGGGCGAGGATTTCGGCGCCGGCCTGACACAGGCCGAGGTCGATTACCTGATCCATGAGGAATGGGCGGTGACGGCGGAGGACATTCTCTGGCGCCGCTCCAAGCTCGGCCTGCACGTGCCAGCCGGCACGGCCGAGCGGCTGGAAGCCTATCTCGCGCGGCAGAAGCAGTCGCAGGAGATCGCCGCCGGCTAAGCGTGCAATGCGTCCAGCAAGACGTGGAGAGAAACATCCATGAACGAGAAGCGGCAGTTTCTCGGGGAACTTGTCTCCGAAGCCGTGGCCGTCGCCATCATCATCACCTTCGGTTGCTCCGTGGCGGCCATGTACGTGCTCTACGACCCCAGCCCCTATAAACTCGCCTATTGGGGCGTCTGCATCACCTGGGGCCTTGGCGTGACCGTGGCCATCTATGTGACCGGCGCGGTCTCCGGCACCCATGCCAACCCGGCCGTGACCCTCGCCCTGGCCCTCTACCGGGGTTTCCCCTGGCGCAAGGTCCTGCCCTTCTGGGTGGCGCAGGTGCTGGGCGGCATGGTGGGTGCCGCGATCGTGCTGAGCCTCTACGGCCCGGTCATCGACCACTTCAACGCCGCACAGGGCCTGACCCGCGAGGCGGGCGGCGCGGCCGGCGTCTTCTTCACCGCGCCCGGCCTGGCGGTGACGCCGATGCACGCGCTCTGGAACGAGATCGTCCTGACCGCGCTGCTGCTCTTCGGCATCTTCGCCATCACCGAGGAATTCAACACCATGGCGCCGCAGGCCAATTTCGGCGCGCTGGTCATCGGCCTCCTCGTCGCGATCATCGGTGCCTCGGCCGGCTATCTGGAGGCCTGGGCGCTGAACCCGGCCCGCGACTTCGGACCGCGCCTCTTCGCCTATTTCGCGGGGTGGGGGCCGGCTGCCCTGCCGGCGGCGCAGAACTACTGGTGGGTGCCGATCGTGGGGCCGCTGATCGGCGGTGTCGTGGGCGGCGGAGCCTACCAGTGCCTGATCCGGCCCTTCCTGCCCTCGCGCCGCCAGCAGCCCCAGGCCCAGCAGCCCCAAGCCGCGCAACTGCGGGAAGCACCCGACCTGTCGATCCGCCAGATCGGTGCCGACTGAGCCCCTCCCGACCAACGAACGCTACAGAACGTCCCAAGGAACATCCATGAGCCAAGCCCGCTACGTCCTGTCCATCGACCAGGGCACGACCTCGACCCGCTGCATCGTCTTCGACGACAAGGCCCAGCAGATCTCCCTGGCGCGGCGGGAATTCGCCCAGCACTACCCGGATGACGGCTGGGTCGAGCACGACCCGGAGGATATCTGGCGCGACGTGGTGGACACGGTGCGCGAGGCGCTCGGCGAGGCCGGGCTCACGGACGGGGCCGGGGTGGCCGCGATCGGCATCACCAACCAGCGCGAAACGGTGGTGCTGTGGGAGCGGGAGACCGGCAGGCCCGTGTACCGCGCCATCGTCTGGCAGGACCGCCGCACCGCCGCCCTCTGCGCGAAGCTGAAGCAGGAAGGGGCGGAAGACCTGGTGCGCACCCGCACCGGCCTGCTGCTGGACCCCTATTTCTCCGCCACCAAGCTGGCCTGGCTGCTGGACAACCTCCCGGGCGTGCGGGAGCGGGCGGAGCGCGGCGAACTCGCCTTCGGCACGATCGACAGCTTCCTCCTCTGGCGCCTGACCGGCGGCAAGGTGCATGCGACGGATGCCACCAATGCCTCGCGCACCCTGCTGTTCGACATCCACCGGCAGGTCTGGGACGAGGACCTGCTGAAGCTGTTCCGCATTCCCGCCGCTGTCCTGCCGGAGGTGCGGGACAACAGCACCGTCTTCGGCGAAAGCGATCCTGCGCTCTTCGGCCGCGCCATTCCCATCGCCGGCATGGCGGGGGACCAGCAGGCGGCGGTGATCGGCCAGGCCTGCTTCGCGCCGGGCATGGCCAAGTCCACCTACGGCACCGGCTGCTTCATGCTGCTGAACACCGGCGAGAAGCCGGTCTCCTCGGACAACCGCATGCTGACCACCGTGGCCTATCGCCTCGGCGGCAGGACGGTCTATGCCGAGGAAGGGGCGATCTTCGTCGCCGGCGCCGCGATCAAATGGCTGCGCGACGGCGTGGGGGTGATCACCCATGCCTCGCAGACCGACGACATGGCCACCCGGGTTCCGGACAGCCACGGCGTCTACATGGTGCCGGCCTTCGTGGGCCTCGGCGCGCCGCACTGGGATCCGGAGGCACGCGCCCTGATCTGCGGCCTGACCTTCAGCGCGACGGCGGCGCATCTGGCGCGGGCGGCGCTGGAATCCGTGGCCTTCCAGACGCTCGACCTCGCCGAGGCGATGCAGCGGGATGGCGCCGGACAACTGAAGACCATCCGGATCGATGGCGGCATGTCGGCGAATGACTGGTTCTGCCAGTTCCTGGCCGACATGCTGCAGGCCGAGGTGGAGCGTCCCGCCTGCCTGGAGACCACCTCCATGGGGGCCGCCTTCCTGGCCGGCCTCGCGGTCGGTGTCTGGAAGGACCTGGACGAGGTCGCCGCCACTTGGAAGCGGGGGGCTGTCTTCAAGCCCCGCATGGATGGGGAGCAGCGGACCCGCATGATCGCGGGGTGGAAGGATGCCCTGAAGCGCACCCTTCCGGCAAAATAACCTCTCGCCTCCTCACCCGGGGGAGAAGTTTGTGGATAACGGGGATATTGACTGTGGAGTCCCACGCACAGGCTGCGTGATCCCTGCCACAGGACTCACGACCCCGTCCCGGGAACGGCCGCCTCAGCCGGAGCTGCCGTTCCCGCCCTTGTCGTCCTGCTGCTTCTGGTCCTGCTTCTCGGCTTCGTGGCGGCGATGCACGCCCACGGCACAGCCTGCCGCGGCGCCTGCCACGGCGTGGCCCTTGCCGACGAAATGACCCGCCACCGCGCCCACGGCCCCATCCTTGACGCAGCCGCCCTCCTTGGCCGAGGCCGGGGCGCTCAGTGGCAGTGCGGCCAGCAGGCCGAGCCCCAGCAGCGGGGCCGCGAGGGCGGAGAGGGTGATACGACGACGCATGCAGCGGTCCTCCGAAGCTCTTTGCCTGGAAGCAACGCCGCACCGGGCGGGCGGGGTGGTTGCCGCAGGATGAAGCCTGCGACATCCGCCGCCGGAGGGGCCTCCCTCCGGCGGCTGCAGCGGGGCGGTCAGGCCCAGCGGATATCGTAGAACTGCGGCAGCCCGCTGCGCATGCCCGTCAGCTTCGCGCTGAACACGGTCTGCGGGTAATAGGCGCCAAGCGGCAGGTAGGTCGGCTCCCGCATGAAATCGGCCTGGATCTCCTGGCAGATGCGCTTCTGCTCGGCCTCGTTCGGCGCGTCGAACCACTGCTGGCGCAGTTCCTCCAGCTTCGGCGCGTTGGGCCAGCCGAACCAGGCCTTGTCGCCGTTGCCGCGCAGGCCGAGATGGCTTGCCGGGTCGAAGTTGTTGGTGCCGGTCAGGTTGGTGATGAAGGCGTTCCAGCCGCCCTGGGCGGGCGGGTCCTTCTTCGCGCGGCGCTGCACCACCGTGCCCCAGTCCGTCGTCTGGAGGTCCAGCTTCATGCCCGCGCGGCGCAGCATGTCGGCGACCACGAGGCCCGCCGCGTTCTGGTCCGGATAGTCGGTCGCCACCAGCAGCGCCACGGCCTCCCCCTTGTAGCCGGCGGCGGCGAGGTCGCGCTTCACCTTGTCCATGTCGCGCGGGCTGGTGAGCGCCTCCATCCCCGCATCGTTGGCGAAGGGCGTGCCGGGGCTGAAGACGCCGACATTGTCCTTCCACATGCTGCGGTCCTCGCCGGCGATGGACATCATCACGTCGGTCTGGCTCACCCCGCCCAGCAGGGCGCGGCGGATCGCGGGATTGTCGAAAGGCGGGTGCAGCGTATTGAAGCGCATGATGGCCATGTTGCCGGAGGGGTCCAGCATCGAGCTCTTCAGGCTGCGGTTGCCCTTCAGCAGCGGCATCAGATCCGCCGTCGGCGACTGCCACCAGTCGGCCTCGCCGTTCAGCATGGCATTGGCGGCGGTGGAGGCGTCGGGGATGACCCGCCACTCGATCCGGTCGAAATGCGCCTGCTTCGGCCCGGCGGTGAAGCTCGCCGTACCGCCCTTGCGCGGCACATAGCCATCGAAGCGCTCATAGACCGCGAGCGAGCCCGCGACATGCTCGCTGGCCTTGTAGCGGAAGGGGCCGCTGCCGACCATTTCGTCCACGCGGGTGAAGGGGTCGGTCTTCGCCAGCCGCTCTGGCATGATCGCGGGCATCGAGGTGCCGGTCTTGCCCAGCGCGTTGGGCAGCAGCGGGAAGGGCTTCTTCAGCCGGAAGCGGAAGCGCCGGTCGTCCACCACGGACAGTTCCTCCGTCGCGGCCATCAGAGCGGCGGCGAAGGCATCGCGCGCGGCGATGCGGCGGATGCTGGTGACGGCGTCGATGGCGCGCACCGGCTCCCCGTCATGGAACCTCAACCCCTCGCGCAGCGTCAGGGTCCAGAGCCGGCCGTCATTCTCGACGACATGCCCCTCCACCATCTGCGGCTGCATCGCATAGCTCTCGTCCTGGCCATAGAGCGTGTCGAAGACGAGATAGCCGTGGTTGCGGGTGACGGTGGCGGTGGTCCACATCGGGTCCAGCACCGTCGCGTCGCTCTCGGGGATGAAGCGCAGCAGCTTGTTCTCGGCGCCCAGGCCCAGGCGTGGCGCGGACAGCGCCCCGAAGGCGCCCATCGCGGCGGTGGCGGAAAGGAACTGGCGTCGCTGCATGGCAAGGGAACTCCCGTTTTCCCGGAGCGCCCGTTCGGGGAAGGGCATTCCCCATCCGGGCGCGACGGCGCCATGCTTCCTCTCCTGCCACGCCGGCCGCAAGGGGGCTTTGGCAGGGGTGGCTAGGGAGTGGCCGGCCGCTGCTTGGAGAGGACGTAGCGGATCTTGCGGGCCAGGGCCTCCCGCGTATAGGGCTTGGACAACAGCTCGACCCCCGGGTCCAGCCGGCCGCCATGGACGATGCCGTTCTCGGTATAGCCGGAGGTGAAGAGCACGGCGATGCCGGGCAGCCTTTCCCGCGCCTTGCGGGCCAGTTCCGGGCTGCGCAGTGTCCCGGGCATGACGACGTCGGTGAAGAGCAGGTCCACGGCGATCCCGCTCTCGATCACGGTCAGGGCGCTGGCGGCGTCGCGCGCCATCAGGACCTGGTAGCCCAGCTCGTTCAGCATCTCCACCACCGTGGCCCTGACGCTGTCGTCGTCCTCGACCACCAGCACGATCTCGCGGCCCCCGGCGATGGGGGTGCTTTCCAGCGAGACGGGCTGGTCCTCGCCCTGGTGCGCGCGGGGCAGATAGAGCCGGATGACAGTGCCCTGGCCCGGCTCGCTGTAGATCTTCACATGACCGCCCGACTGCTTGACGAAGCCGTGCACCATGGAAAGGCCGAGCCCGCTCCCCTTGCCGTCGGGCTTGGTGGAGAAGAAGGGCTCGAAGGCCTGGCGCACCACCTCCGGGGGCATGCCGCTGCCCGTGTCGCTCACGGCCAGGAGCACGTACTGCCCGGGCACGACATCGGCGTGCAGCCGGGCATAGTCGGCATCCAGCATCGCGTTGCCGGCCTCGATGGTGATGCGGCCGCAGCCTGCCATCGCGTCGCGCGCGTTGATGGCGAGGTTGAGCAGTGCGTTCTCCAGCTGCGTCGGGTCGATCAGGGTGTTCCACAGCCCGCCGGACACGACCGTCTCGATCTCGATCGCATCGCCCAGGCTGCGGCGCAGCATGTCTTCCATGCCGGCGATCAGCCGTCCGGCATTGACCACCTTCGGCTCCAGCGGCTGGCGCCGCCCGAAGGCAAGGAGCTGGGCGGCCAGCTTGGCGCCGCGCTGCACCCCGGCCATGGCATTGGCGAGGCGGCGTTCCGCCTTCTCCCGCCCCGCGACATCCGTCGCCAGGAGCTGCAGGTTGCCCGAGACCACCTGGAGGAGGTTGTTGAAGTCGTGCGCCACCCCGCCGGTGAGCTTGCCGATCGCCTCCATCTTCTGCGCCTGCTGCAGGGCGAGCTCGGCCTGCCGGCGCTCGGCGATCTCGGTGGCGACGCGGGCTTCCAGCGTCTCGTTGAGCTGCCGCAGGCGCTCCTCGGCCTCGCGCCGCTGCGCGATCTCGCGCTCCGCGGCTTGCAGGAGGCGGGCATTGTCGATCGCCACCGCCGCCTGCCCGGCCAGGCTCACCAGGCTGCTTTCGCTGCCGTCGTCGAAGCGGCCCGGCTCGCGATGACCGAAGAGCAGGGCGCCGATCGGGGCGCCGGTGCGGGAGCGGACCGGCACGGCAAGGTAGCTGCGCACCGGCAGATGGCCCGGCGGCATGCCGGCATGTGGTGCGTTGCGGCCATAGCGCGGGTCCCGGGTCACGTCGTCGGAGCGGACCACCGTCCGGCCCTCGAAGCTCGGCGCGAAGAGGAGCGTGGAACGCGGCAGCGGGAAATGGGCGAAGGCGGCGGGATCGGCCCCCGACAGGGCGTAAAGGCGGTAGCCCTGCCCCGTCTCATCCTCGGCATTGTAGAAGAAGGCACCGAATTCCGCGCCGGTCAGCGAGATGCCCGCATCGACCGCGAGCTGGGTGAGGCGGCCGACATCGAGCTCGCTCGTGATGGAGATGCCGGCGCGGTTCACCGTCGCCAGGGTCTCGGTCCGCTGCCGCAGCGCCTGCAGCGCCGCCTGTTCGCGCTGTCGGGCAAGGACCTGTTCGGTCACCTCCATGGCCGCGCAGACCAGGCCGGCGATCCGGCCGCTCTCGTCACGCAGCGGGGTGTAGGAGAAGGTGAACCAGGTTTCCTCACGTCGGCCCTGGCGCAGCATCGGGATCGGCAGCTCGCGGTAGTACTGGGCCTCTCCCGAGAGGGTGCGGTCCACGATGGGACCGAACTGCGGCCAGATATCGGCCCAGACCTCGGAGAAGGGCCGGCCGAGCGCCCAGGGATGCCGCTCGGCGAAGATCGGCATATAGGCGTCGTTGTAGAGGAAGGCGAGGTCCGGTCCCCAGGCGACGAACTTGGCCTGGCGGGAGTTGAACACCATCTCGGCGATGGTGCGCAGGGAGGCCGGCCATTCGGCGACCGGCCCCAGCCCGCTGGCCTCGAAGCCCGGCTCCCGCACCCGCGTGCCGATATCGCCGCCCCCGAACGGCCACGGCCCCTGGACTGCCTCTGTGGTGTTCCTGGTCAGCATTGCTACTCGGTTCTGCGGTGGCCGGCCCCGATCCAGCACCGGGAGGGCTGGGGGACAGGGCTCCTTCCGGTACGAAAAGGAGGTCGGAAGGCCCCATGATGCCATTCCGGCAGGGCCTTCGCCA
Source organism: Roseomonas gilardii (assembly GCF_001941945.1). Taxonomy (NCBI): domain Bacteria; kingdom Pseudomonadati; phylum Pseudomonadota; class Alphaproteobacteria; order Acetobacterales; family Roseomonadaceae; genus Roseomonas; species Roseomonas gilardii. Next base: position 3,851,120 of record NZ_CP015583.1, read on the forward strand.
GACAGGGTGTCGGAGCGGGATGGATGGTGGGATATTGCGGGCCGGAGACAGGGGCCGGCCATGCAGCTTTCACCCGTCTTGCCGGTTCCTCCGCCGTGATGGGGCGCGTGGGTTCAAGCCCGGCCGCCTCCCGCCCACTTGCCAGAGGAGTGCTGTCATGAAGGCCGTCGGCTATCGCAGGAGCCTGCCTATCGCCCATGATGAATCCCTGATCGACCTGGAGCTCCCCGTGCCGGAGCCCGGGCCACACGACCTGCGCGTCGCGGTGAAGGCGGTCTCGGTCAATCCGGTGGACACCAAGCAGCGTGCCCGCGCGACGCCGCCCGAGGGCGGGGTCCAGGTGCTGGGCTACGACGCCGCCGGGGTGGTGGAAGCGGTCGGCGCCGGGGTCACGCTGTTCCGGCCTGGCGACGAGGTCTTCTATGCCGGCAGCATCGACCGCCCCGGCACGAACAGCGAGTTCCACCTGGTGGATGAGCGAATCGCCGGCCGCAAGCCGGCCAGCCTGTCCTTCACCGCGGCCGCCGCCCTGCCGCTGACCGCGATCACCGCCTGGGAGCTGCTCTTCGATCGCCTGGGCGTGCCCTATGGCGCCCTGACCGGCGGGCCGATGACAGGGGGCGGGACGTTGCTGGTCATCAACGGCGCCGGGGGTGTGGGCTCCATCCTGACGCAGCTTGCCCGCCGCCTGACGGGGCTGACCGTGGTGGCCACCGCCTCCCGCCCCGCGACCATCGAATGGTGCCGGAAGATGGGCGCGCATCACGTGATCGACCATCACCGCCCGCTGGACGAGGCGCTGCGCGAGGCGGGAATCGAACAGGCGGAGTATGTCGCCAGCCTTTCCGCCTCCGACCGGCACCAGGCCGCCGTGGCGACGCTGATCGCCCCCCAGGGCAAGGTGGCCCTGATCGACGACCCGAAGAGCTACGACATCATGCCGTTCAAGCGGAAATGCGTCTCGGTCCACTGGGAGTTCATGTTCGCGCGCCCGGTCTTCCGGACGGCGGACATGATCGCCCAGCACCGGCTGCTGAACGCGGTCTCGGCGCTGGTGGACGAAGGCTTCCTGCGCAGCACGCTGCATGAGGAGGCAGGCGCGATCAACGCCGCCAACCTGCGCCGCGTCCATGCCACGCTGGAAAGCGGACGGGCCATCGGCAAGACGGTGCTGACGGGGTTCTGAGGCCGGTCCGGCGTTGCGCTGTCCCCGGGGGAAAGGCTCTGCCTTGTCCCCCGGACCCCCTATCCGCCAGGACGCTGCGCGCCCTGGACCCCATTCGTTGGCGCCTGCTGACGCCGGATCGCGCCGGAGAGCCGTGCTCTCCGGCGGACTGCCGGTGACACCACCGCGGACGAGGTGTTTTCCTTTTCCTGGGAGCCCCACCTTTCCGCCTGCTCCCAGGGATCAGGCCGCAGACTGACGGCCACCACGCGGAGCCAGCGAAAGCCTGGGGTCCGGGGACCGGCTTCGGTCCCCGGCGGAGGGGGACCGGGGGAGGCAGCGCCTCCACCGGGACCAGCCACGAAGCGCAAGGGCCGGGACGGAGCGGCAGCGCCCCGCGACGATCCGCCCTATGCCTGCCGGGAAGCGCCGCCCTGCGCGCCCATGAGCCGAGAGAGTTCCGCCGCCGCATCCTTCACCCGCCGTTCCACCTCCACCCGGAACGAGGCCGAGCCGAACTGCGCGGTGGGCCCGGCGAGGCTAAGCGCGGCGATGGGCTGGTTGTCCTGGCCCAGCACCGGCGCGGCGCAGGAATCCACGCCGGGCTCATAAGCAGAGAAGCTCCAGGCACAGCCGCGCGCCGCGTCCTCGGCCAGCACGGTGTCCAGGGCCGCATGCGTGGCCGGGGAATGCGGCGTGGCGGTGGGCAGCGGGCCGGGGCCGAGGCGCGCCCGCCTTTCCGCGGGCGGCAGCGGCGCGAGCAGCATGCGGCCCGGCGTGGTCAGGTGCGCCGGCACGCGGCTGCCGATGCGGATATGGCTGACCAGCGGCGTGTCCGGCATCTCGCGGGCGAGGTAGAGCGCCTCCCCGCCGCTGAGCACGACAAGATAGGAGGACAGGCCGGTTTCCGCCGCCAGCCGTGCCAGCACCGGCCGCGCCAGGGACACCAGGTCGCGCGAGGCCAGGGCGGAGGCGGCAAGGCCCAGGAAGCGCAGGCCCAGACGGAATTCGCCACCCTGGACGCGCTCCAGCACGCCCTCGTATTCCAGCGTGTCCAGCAGCCGGGCCAGCGTGGCGCGGTTGATGCCGGTGCGCCGCGCCGCCTCGCTGAGATTCGCGGTCGGACCGCCCTCCGCGATGTATTCCATCAGCCGGACGGCCCGCTGCACCGGAGAGATCAGATGCTCCGGCGCGGCCTCCGGTGCGCCGGCCGGCATCAGGCCGCCGCCGCGGGCGCCGAGTCGAGCGGCACGCTCCAGGCGTCATAGCCATAGACCCAATCGGCATTGCCACCGGCGCGCAGCCAGGCATTGCCGCGGGATGCCACCTGGATCTCGGCGGTGCGCGCCATGCGGGCCTGCTCGTAGCGGCGCAGGGCGGCGGGGATGTCAGCGACGCCTTCGATCAGGCACCGCGCCAGCACCACGGCATCCTCCACCGCCATGCCGGCGCCCTGCGCCATGAAGGGCATCATCGGGTGGCAGGCATCGCCGAGCAGGGTGACGCGGCCGCGCGACCAGGAAGGGAGCGGATCGCGTTCATAGAGCGCGGTCTTGAGCACACTGTCGCAGGCCGCCAACAGCGCCCGCGCCTCGGGGTGGTAGCCGGCATATTCGGCGCGCAGCTCCTCGACGCTGCCGGGCGTGGTCCAGGATTCCTCGCGCCAGCTTTCCTGCGGCGTGGTGGCGAAGATGAAGGTCTCTCGCCCCGCGCTGATCGGGAAGGTGACGATCTGGCTCGCGGCATTCGGCCCCCACCACTTGGTGAAGCGGTCGAGGCCCGGCAGGTCCAGCCTGTCCCGCGGGATCACGGCGCGATAGGCGACGACGCCGGTGAAGCGAGGCTGTTCCTCGCCGAACAGGGCGGAGCGCACCACGGAATGGATGCCATCCGCGCCGACCAGCGCCGAGACACTGGCCTGCGTGCCATCGGCGAAGGCGAGATTCACGCCCGTCTCGTCCTGCGTGATCCCGGTGGCGCGTTTGCCGAGGTGGATGCGTTCGGCGGGCAGCGCCGCCTCCAGCGCCTGAAGCAAGTCGGCGCGGTGCAGGGTGAGCTGCGGGGCGCCGTATTTCACCTCGGCCTCGCCGGACATGGCCAGCACGGAGGTTTCCTCGCCCGTGTCCCAGTTGCGGCTGACGCGGTGGGTGGGACGGGCGCCATGTTCGCGCAGCGCCGCGCCGATGCCGAGGCCGTCCAGAGCGCGCACGGCATTGGGGGTCAGGTTGATGTCGGCGCCGACGCGGGAGAACTGGCGCGCCTGCTCGAAGACCAGGACCTCATGCCCGGCGCGGTGCAGTGCGATGGCGGCGGCGAGGCCGCCGATACCGCCGCCGATGATGCCGATGGGGGAACCGGGCATGTCCGCTCCTGTACGAATATGACGGCCCATCGGGGTCGCCATTGATCATATTTGAATAATCTGTTCAAATATGTTCGGTACAGCCAACCTCGAAGTCAAGCTGTTTTCGCTTTGTGCAACTGCTAACGACATTGGCGGCTTGAATGGAAAATGAGCGGAAAGCTTCCGGCCCATGCTCAGATTGGGCGGAATTTCAGCGTGCGGCCGGATTGACAGGCCTGTGACACCACGCCCAAGCTCCATCCCAATGACGCCGGCCGGGATTCCTTGTCTGAGGGATCGCGGGAAAAAGGCGGCCAAGCTTTCGGGAGCCTGACCAGTCGCCGGCGAAGCAACGGATGGGGATCCGTCATGTCTCGCTCGCGCGAAAACAGCCTCGGCCTGCCGCGCCGCCTCCTTCTCGGGGCGGGTGCCGCACTGCCTTTCGCCCTGACCGGCGCGCGGGCGCAGAACGTCCCGCCGCCGCCCTCCGCACCGCGCGGGCAGGTGGTGGTTGGCCTGTCGCAGGAACCCACCGTCTTCAACCCGCTGATGCCGTCCATCGAGGTGGACCAGGGTGTCTGGTGGAACCTCTTCGATCCGCTCTGGGGCGTCGATTCCGACGGCAACCTGACGCCGGCCCTGGCGAAGGAAGTCCCCTCCGTCGAGAATGGCGGCATCTCCAAGGACGGCCTGTCCTGGACCATCAAGCTGAAGGAGGGCGTCACCTGGCATGACGGCACGCCCTTCACCGCCGAGGACGTGAAGTTCACCATCGACCTGCTGAACAACCCGTCCTTCCGGGCGCGGACGCGGCTCGGCGCCAATCTGGTCCGCGACATCACGATCAAGGGGCCGCACGAGATCTCCTGGCGCATGGAGAAGGCCTATTCGCCCTATCTCTCCCTGCTGGCCTGGACCTTCATCGTGCCGAAGCACCTGCTCGCCTCGGCCTCCGATCCCAACACGGCGCCCTTCAACAATGCCCCCGTGGGCACCGGCCCCTTCCGCTGGGGCGAGCGCGTGCCGGGCGACCACCTGACCCTGCTCGCCAACACCAAGTACCACGGCACGGGCCCGTATCTGGAGCGGGTGGTCTTCAAGTACATCCCGGACCTGACGGTGCTCTACACCCAGTTCCGCACCGGCCAGATCGACCATGCTAGCATCCAGGGCATCCTCGCGAACTTCTACGAGGAGGCGAAGAAGCTGAAGGGCCTCGTGCTCTCGGTGAATCCCAGTCAGCAGGTCGAGGCGATCGCGCCCAACCTCGAATTCCCCGCGCTCGCCGACAAGGCGGTGCGGCAGGCGCTGTATCACGGCATCAACAAGCAGGCGATCACCGACATCGTCTATTACGGCCTGCCGAAGCCCACGGAATCCTTCTATCCGCGCCAGTCCTGGGCCTACAACGCGGACCTGCCGGCGCATCGATACGACCCGGCGGCGGCCAACAAGATCCTGGACGAGGCGGGCTGGAAGCGCGGCGCGCGCGGCATCCGCGAGAAGAACGGCGTGCGGCTGGAGTTCAACTCCTCGACCACCGCCGGCAACCCGCTGCGCGAGCAGGTGCAGCAGCTCCTGGCGCAGGACTGGCAGAATATCGGCGCCTCGATGAAGATCGCCAACATGCCGGCGGCGGTGATCTGGGGCGAGTTCTTCACCATGTCGAAATTCCAGTCGGTGCTGGTCTCCGCCACCTACCAGACGGGCAACGACCCGGACTGCGCCTATCGCTTCAGCAGCAAGGCGACGCCGGCCAAGGGCGGCGCGGGCTCCAACACGATGCAGTATTCGAACCCGGAGGTGGACCGGCTGCTGGAGGAAGCCACGGCCACCTTCGACCGCGAGGAACGGCGCACCGCCTACCAGAAGGTACAGGCCCTGGTGCGCGACGACCTGGCGATCCTGCCGATCTACCAGCCCGCGCCGGTCGAAGGGCTCAAGGAGGGGTTGATCGGCTACAAGCCGAACATCAACGTGCAGTCCAACTGCTGGAACATGGCCACCTGGTACTGGGCCCGCTGAGCGGTGGGGGCTGAGACGGGGGGCGGCGCCCGATGAGGCGCTACCTCACCCTGCGTCTGCTGCAGTCGCTGGTCCTGCTGCTGCTGGTCTCGATGATCGGCTTCGCCATCCTGCATCTGGCACCGGGCGGGCCGATGTCCCAGTTCATGGCGGGCGGCGAGATGTCGCCGGAGGACATCGCCCGCGTCGAGCGCCAGCTCGGCCTCGACCGGCCCCTGCCGGTGCAGTACCTGGAATGGCTGGGGCGGATGCTGGTGGGCGACTGGGGCCGTTCCTACCGCGACCAGCAGCCGGTGCTCGCCGTGATCGGATCGCATCTGGGCGCGACGCTGGAGCTGATGGTCACCTCCACGCTGATCGCCATGCTGCTGGGCTGCTGGCTCGGTGTGCTCAGCGCGATCCGGCGCTACTCCTTCTTCGACATGCTGGTGACGGTGGGCTCCATGGTGGCGCTTTCCATCCCGACCTTCTGGTTCGGGCTGGTGGTCATCTTCATCTTCTCGGTGCATCTCGACATCCTGCCGGCAGGCAACCGCTACACGATGGGCGACGGCTCCCTCCTCGACCAGTTGCACCACCTGATCGCGCCCTCCCTGGTGCTGGCCATGGTCTCCACCGCGATCTGGAGCCGCTACATGCGCTCCTCCATGATCGACGTGCTGCACCAGGATTTCGTACGCACCGCCCGGGCCAAGGGCATCCCGGAACGGCGCATCCTGCTGCACCACACGGTGCGCAACGCGCTGCTGCCGATGATCACCGTGGCCGGGCTGCAACTGCCGAACCTGCTGGGCGGCGCGCTGGTGACGGAGACGGTCTTCACCTGGCCCGGCATGGGACGGCTCTTCCTCGATTCCATCAGCTACCGCGACTATCCGGTGGTGATGGGCATCCTGATGTTCACCGCGGTGCTGGTGCTGCTGGGCAGCCTGATGGCGGACCTGCTCTATGGCGTGGCCGATCCGCGCCTGCGGCTGAAATAGGGGGCGCGCGCCATGCCCAGCGATGCCACGGCCGGCGTGCTCGCCACCCCGGCCCGCAGCACCCGCAACCCGGCGCTGCGCCGCTTCCTGCGGCACCGGCTGGCGCTGTTCGGCGCCGTCACCATCCTGCTCCTGGTGCTGCTCTGCGTCCTCGGGCCGCATCTGCTGCCCTATGACGACCTCTATATCGACCTGCGCGCCCGCTTCGCGCCGCCCTTCGCCGGGCCGCATGTCCTGGGCACCGACCAGCTCGGCCGCGACACGCTGGCGCGGCTGCTGATGGCGGGGCGGATCTCGCTGGCCGTGGGCTTCGCCGCCATGGCGCTGTCGATGCTGATCGGCATCAGCGTCGGGCTCATCGCCGGCTTCTATGGCGGGGTGGTAGGCGCGGTGCTGATGCGCTTCGTCGATGCGATGCTCTGCTTCCCCAGCATCTTCCTGCTGCTGGCCCTGGCGGCCTTCGTGCAGCCGGACGTGGTGAGCATCATCATCCTGATCGCGCTGACCGCCTGGATGGAGGTCGCGCGCATCGTGGAGGCGCAGATCCGCGCGCTGCGCGAGCGCGACTTCGCCGTGGCGGCGGAGGCGAGCGGCGCGGGCGATGCGCGGATCATGCTGCGCGAGCTGCTGCCCAACGCGCTGGCGCCGATCGTGGTCTCGGCCACGCTGAACGTGGCGCATGCGATCCTGGCGGAATCCTATATCAGCTTTCTGGGCTATGGCATCCAGCCGCCGACGCCGAGCTGGGGCAACATGCTCGACAACGCGCAGACCTATCTCGGCAGCGCCCCGTGGCTGGCCATCATCCCTGGTGCGGTGATCGCGCTGACGGTAACCTGCTTCAACTTCCTGGGCGACGGGCTGCGCGATGCGCTGGACCCGCGGGCGGCAGGGCGATGAGCCGTTCCGCGATCCTCTCCGCGCCGGAGGCCGGTGCTGCGCCGGGTGCGGCACCGGGCACGGCCGCGGAGAACGTGCTGGAAGTGCGCGGGCTGAATGTCCGCTTCGGCGCCCTGCCGGCGGTGCAGGACGTCTCCTTCGCGGTGCGGCGTGGCGAGACCCTGGCGCTGGTCGGCGAGTCCGGCTCGGGCAAGAGCGTCACCAGCCTCGCCCTGCTGCGCCTGACCCCGCCCGCCCCTGCCTGCCGGGTGGAGGGGCAGGTCCTGCTGCACCGGAAGGACGGCGGCACGGTGGACCTGCTGGCCCTGCCGGAGGCGGAAATGCGCGCGATGCGCACCGCCAAAGTGGCCATGGTCTTCCAGGAGCCGATGACCTCCTTCAACCCCGTCCACACGATCGGCGCGCAGATCGCGGAGGCGATCCGCTTCCATGAGGGGCTCGGCCGGCGCGCCGCCGAGGGCCGGGCGGCGGAACTCCTGGACCTCGTCGGCATCCCCGATCCGAAGCGCCGCCTGTCCGCCTATCCGCACCAGCTTTCCGGCGGCATGCGGCAGCGGGCGATGATCGCCATGGCGCTGTCCTGCGGGCCGGAGCTGCTGATCGCCGACGAGCCGACCACGGCGCTGGACGTCACCATCCAGGCGCAGATCCTGGAACTCCTCGCCCGGCTTCAGAAGCAGACGGGCATGGCGATGATCTTCATCACCCACAATCTCGGCGTGGTGGCGGAGATCGCGGACCGGGTGATGGTGATGTACGGGGGGCGGGTGGTGGAACAGGCCGACCTGCTGCCGCTCTTCCAGAGCCCGCGCATGCCCTATACCGCCGGGCTGATGCGCTCCGTGCCGCGCCTCGACCTCGCGGGACAGCGCCACGAGCCGCTTTTCGCCATCCCCGGACAGGTGCCCGACCCGCGCCAGCCGCCGCCGGGCTGTGCCTTCGCCCCGCGCTGCGCGCATCACCGGACCGATCCCTGCGACAACGCGGTGCCGCCACTGGAGGAAACCGGCGGCGGGCATCTCAGCCGCTGCTTCCTTTGGCGCGAACTGGCCGATGCCCTCGCGGCGCAGGGGGTGCCGTGAGCGCCGTGACGATGCCACCCGCACCGCTTCTGGAGGTGCGGGACCTCCGCAAGCACTTCCCGGTCGGGGGTGGGCTCTTCGGGCGGGGGCGGCAGCAGCTCCGCGCCATCGACGGGCTTTCCTTCTCCATCCGGCCGGGGGAAATCCTGAGCCTCGTCGGAGAATCCGGCTCGGGCAAGAGCACGGTGGGCCGCACCGCGCTGCGCCTGCTGGAGCCGACCGAGGGCAGCATCCGCTTCAAGGGCGAGGACATCACCACCCTGTCGCGCGCCCGGCTGCGCCCGCTGCGGCGGCAGATGCAGCTGGTCTTCCAGGACCCCTATGCCTCGCTGAACCCGCGTATGACGGTGGAGCGGATCGTCGCCTCGCCGCTGGAGATCCACGGCATCGGCGACACGCAGGCGGAGCGGATGGAGAAGGTGGAGGAGGCACTGCGCCTCGTCGGCCTGCTGCCGCAGCACGCGCAGCGCTACCCGCATGAATTCTCCGGCGGGCAGCGCCAGCGCATCGGCCTGGCGCGCGCCCTGGTGACGCGGCCGGACTTCATCGTGGCGGACGAGCCGGTGAGCGCGCTCGACGTCTCTATCCAGGCGCAGGTGGTGAACCTGATGCTGGAGCTGCGCGACCGGCTGGGCCTGACCATGCTGGTCATCGCGCACGACCTCGCCGTGGTGGGGCACATGTCCGACCGCGTGGCGGTGATGTATCTGGGCCGGCTGGTGGAGATCACGGAAACCCGCTCGCTCTTCACCGCGCCACGCCATCCCTATACCGAGGCGTTGCTTTCCGCCGCGCCCGACCCCGACCCGACGCGCCGCCGCAAGCGTATCGTGCTGACGGGCGACGTGCCGAGCCCGCTCAACCCGCCTTCCGGCTGTTCCTTCCGCACGCGCTGCCCCTACGCCCTTCCGGCCTGCGCGACGGAGCGGCCGCCGCTGCGCCAGGTCGCGCCCGGCCACCTCACCGCCTGCATCCGCGACGACCTCAGCCTGCAACCCGCGGGATAGCGGTCGCCGCCCTTCTCTCCTGACCCAGGACAACGCCTCACATGTCGCCGCCCGTCGATCAAGTTCAGAGTGACCCGAAGCTGCCGGAAGCCGCCGATGTGGTGGTGATCGGCGGCGGCATCGCCGGCGTCTCGGCGGCCTGGCACCTCGCCGGGAAAGGGCATTCGGTCGCGCTGATCGAGAAGGGCGTGATCGCGGGCGAGCAGTCCAGCCGCAACTGGGGCTGGTGCCGGCAGCAGAACCGCGATGAGCGGGAACTGCCGCTGATCAAGTACAGCCTGGATCTCTGGGGCCGGCTGAGCGAGGAGATCGGCGCCGATGTCAGTTTCCGCCGCACCGGGCTGATCTACACCACGGACCAGCAATCCGACCTGGACGAATGGGAGGAGTGGTCGAACCTCGCCCGCGAGTATCAGGTGCACAGCCGGATGCTCACCGCCGAGGAAGCGAACGCGCTGACGCCGGGCTGCACGAAGAAGTGGATCGGCGGCGTGCATTCGCCGACCGACGGCCGTGCCGAACCCTCCAAGGCCGCTCCCGCTCTGGCCGAGGCGGCGCGGCGGCGCGGCGTCACCATCCACCAGGGCTGTGCCGCGCGCGGGCTGGAAACCAAGGGTGGGCGCGTTTCCGCCGTGGTGACCGAGAAGGGCACGATCCGCACCCAGGCCGTGCTTCTCGCCGGCGGCGCCTGGTCCTCGATGTTCTGCCGCAGCTTGGGCATCGATCTGCCGCAGGCCGGCGCGCGCTCCACCGCCTTCTCCACCACCGAGGCGCCGGAGGTGACCGCGGGCGGGCTCTCCACCCCGGGCTTCGTCATCCGGCGGCGGCTGGATGGTGGCTATACCGTCTCCATCCGGGGGCGCGGGCTGGTGGAGCTGACGCCGCAGGGGCTGCGCTATGCCCGCAAGTTCTGGCCGGCTTTCCAGAAGCGGCGCGCGGGCGGGGTGAAGATCAGCATCGGCCGCTCCTTCCTGGAAGGGCCGGAGGCGCTCGGCCGCTGGAGCGCGGACAAGCCCACCCCCTTCGAGCGTATCCGCGTCTTCGACCCCGCGCCCGATACCGGCACGGTGGACGAGGCACTGAAGCAGCTCGTGGAGGCCTATCCGGCTCTGGCAGGGATCAAGATGAAGAATGCCTGGGGCGGCTGGATCGACTTCATGCCCGATGCGGTGCCGGTGATCTCCCCGGTGGAGAAGCTGCCGGGGCTGACGCTTTCCACCGGCTTCAGCGGCCATGGCTTCGGCATCGGCCCGGGGGCCGGCAGGCTGGCGGCGGATCTGGTGGCGGGAGACGCGCCGATCGTCGATCCGACGCCCTTCCGCTACAAGCGCCTGATCGACGGCTCGCCCCTGCCGCCGGGGCCGATGTAGGCGCAACGGGGCGGCCTTCCCGCCCGTTCCGGAAGGCCATGCTCTCGGCGGCTTGCCGGTGTCTCAGCCCTCCGGCGCCGGCTTCGCATCCGCACGGGGGCGGCCCGCCACGTGACAGGCCACCCCATGCTCGCGCAGCAGCGCCTGGATGGCGCGCGGCGGCGGCTGGTCGGTGAAGAGCGCCGAGACCTCGGTGATGGAGCCGAGCCGCACCATGGGGCGGCGGGCGAACTTGGTGTGGTCGGCCAGCAGGAAGCTCTGCCGCGAATGGCGCAGGATGGCGCGGGCGGCGCGGATCTCGTCCGGGTCGAAATCCAGCAGCGTCCCGTCCTCGTCGATGCCGCTGATGCCGAGGATGCCGAAATCCACCCGGAACTCGGCGATCATGTCGCTCACCGTCTGGCCGACGATGCCGCCGTCGCGGTTGCGCACCGTGCCGCCCGTGACCACGACGGAAAAATCCGTGCGGTTGGACAGCAGCGCCGCCACGTTGAGGTTGTTGGTGATGACGCGCAGCTCCCGGTGCCCCAGCAGGGCGTGGGCCAGGGCCTCGGTGGTGGTGCCGATATTGATGAAGAGGGAGGAACGGTCGGGGATCTCCGCCGCCGCCTGCCGGGCGATGGCCTCCTTGGCCTGCGGGTTCAGCACCTGCCGCTCGGCATAGGCGATGTTCTCGGTGGAGGAGGCCAGCCCCGCGCCGCCATGGTGGCGGGCGACCCGGCCTTCCTCCGCCAGCGCGTTCACGTCGCGCCGCACCGTCTGCACGGTGACGTCGAATTCCCGCGCCAGCTCCTCGTTGGACACGTAGCCACGCTGTCCGATCAAAGCGAGAATCCGCTGGTGGCGCGACGCCGCCTTGCTGCCTGCCAATGCCATCTCCCGAAATTCTTCCCCGCCCCCTCGCCCCGGCGGGTCAGCCCGGCTCTTCCTCGCGGGCCGCGCCACCCTGGCTGAGGGCGACCGATTTCACCAGGGCCCAGAGCGGCTGCCCCGGGCGCAGGTCCAGGCGGCGCGCCGCCTCGGCGGTGATACGCGACAGGAGCACGCCGCCGGAACCCAGGCGGAGGCGCAACAGCACCTCCTCCCCCGCATCCGGCCCGATCTCCTCCAGCCGCACGGGCAGCACGTTGCGCACCGAGATCCCGCGCGGCGCCTCGATGGCGACCGACACGTCCCGCGCCCGCACCCGGACGCGCAGCCGCGTGCCCGGCGCATCCGGCAGCGATGGCAGCAGGAGCTCGCCGCCCTCGAAGCCCAGCCGGGCCAGCCCTTCCCCCGCCGCCCGCTCCCGCACCGTGCAGGCGAGCAGCACGCCCGCATCCCGCCGCCCGGCGAGCAAGGGCAGATCGGTGCGGGCGGAGAGTTCCTCGACACTGCCCTCGGCGAGCACGCGCCCCGCCTCCATCAGCACCAGCCGGTCCGCCAGCCGGTCCACCTCCTCCATCGCATGGGTGACGTAGAGCACGGGGATGCTGAGCCGGTCGCGCAGCCGCGTCAGGAAGGGCAGGACCTCCGCCTTGCGCGCGGCGTCCAGCGCGGCCAGGGGCTCGTCCATCAGCAGCAGGCGGGGGCGCGACAGCAGGGCACGCCCCAGGGCGACACGCTGTCTCTCGCCCCCGGACAGGGCGGCGGGGCGGCGGCGCAGCAGGTGGCCGATGCCGAGCAGCGCCACCACCTCCTCGAAGCCCGGTCCCTCCGCGCCACGCGGTGCCCGGCGCAGTCCGTAGCGCAGGTTGGTGTCCACCGAGAGATGCGGGAAGAGCCGCGAATCCTGGAAGACCACGCCGCAGCGCCGCTGTTCGGGCGGCAGCATGCGCCGTGCCGCGCTGTCGAACAGCACCATGCCATCCAGCGCGATCCGCCCCTCCTGCGGGCGCAGCAGTCCGGCCACCGCAGCGAGCAGGGTGGACTTGCCACAGCCCGAAGGGCCGAAGACCGCCGTGACGCCCGGCGTCGGGGAAGCGAAGGACGCGTCGATGGCAAAGCCCGGCACGTCTGGGGCGGGCGCGCGAAAGCGGTGGCGCAGGCGGACTTCCAGCATCAGCCGTGCCGCCGCGCCGCGCCGGATGGGTGTGGCATCAGCGCGGCGCCCGGCCGAGCATGACCTGCATCCGCCGCCCGGCGAATTCCGCCAGCAGCAGGCCCAGCACGGCCAGGACGAAGGAGACCGCCGCCAGCTTGGCCGCCGTCGCCTCGCCGCCCGGGGTCTGGGTGGCGGCATAGATCGCCAGCGGCAGGGTCTGGGTCCGGCCCGGGATGTTGGAGGCGAAGGTGATCACCGCGCCGAACTCGCCCAGCCCGGCGGCGAAGGCGGTGATGGCGCCGGACAGGATGCCGGGCGAGATCAGCGGCAGGGTCAGCGTCACGAAGCGGTCCAGCGGCCCGGCGCCGAGCGTGCGCGCCGCTGCCTCCAGCCCCGGATCGACGGAATCCAGACTGAGGCGCACCGCGCGCACGATCAGCGGGAAGGACATGGTCGCGGTGGCGAGCGAGGCGCCGGCGGTGGTGAAGACCAGCCGGATGCCGAACCAGTCGTTCAGCAGCGACCCGACCGGGCCGCGGATGCCGAAGTTGACCAGCAGCAGCCAGCCCACCACCACGGGCGGCATCACCAGCGGCAGGTGGACGAAGGCGTCGAGCAGGGCACGCCCCGGAAAGCGGTGCCGGGCCAGCAGCCAGGCCACCAGCACCGCCGGGGGCAGGCCGAACACCACCGAGCGCAGCGCCACCTCCAGGCTGAGGCGCACGGCCTGCCATTCCTCGGGCGTCAGCCAGCCTGCCGGATTGTCGGGCCAGGTCATGCGGGGCGCGGGCCGGGGATCAGGCCGCCGGGCGGGATCGGACGGTCAAGGGGCGGTCAGGGTCCAATGGGCCAATGGATCATGCCCTATGGGTGGCGCAGGGCGAAGCCGAAGCGCTGATAGACCGGCGCCGATTCGGGGCCCGTGATGAAGGCCAGGAAGTCCCGTGCCGGAGCATTCCCCTCGGCCTGCTTCGCCAGGGCGAAAGGATAGGTGATCGGCGGGTGGCTCTCCGCCGGGAAGGTGGCCACGACCCGCACGCCCTTCGAGATCGCGGCATCGGTGGAATAGACGATGCCGAGCGGCGCTTCCCCCCGTTCCACCAGCAGCAGGGCGGAACGCACGTTGTCCGCCCGCGCCAGGCGCGGCGAGAGCTTATCCCACTGCCCCATCCAGCCCAGCGCCGCCTGGGCGTACTTGCCCACCGGCACGTTGGAGGGGTCGCCGGTCGCAATCCGCCCATCGGCGCCGAGCAGCGCCGAGAGATCCGTATCCCGGGTCAGCGTCACCTTCGGCGCTGGCTTGTCGGCGGGGGCGATCAGCACCAGGGCATTGGCCAGCGGGCTGACCCGCGTGCCATCCACGATCAGCCCGCGCTGCTGGACGTAATCCATCCAGGGCTCGTCGGCGGAGGCGAAGATGTCGGCGGGCGCGCCCTGTTCCATCTGGCGCGCCAGGGCGGACGAGGCGGCGAAGGAGAAGCGTGGCGCCGGATGGCCCTTGGCCTTCCAGGCCTCACCCAGGGCGCGCATGGCGTCCGTCAGGCTGGCGGCGGCGAAGACCGTGGGACCCTCGACCTCCTGCGCCCGCGCGCCGGACAGGCCCGCCAGAGGCGCCGCCAGGCAGAGGGCGAGGGCCGAGGCGAAAAGCCGACGACGCATGGGGAGTCTCCGCTTCGCTATTCCTTGTCGGATATATCGGTGCCTTTCCCGGGCCGCAACCACCCCTTCGGGGGCAGGCAGCTCGCGGCACGGCCCCCGAAGGAGTGGTTGCAGCGTGTTGTGGGGGCCATGCGGACTGGAGTCTCTCTCTATATATGGCGGGTGCATCCAGCGGGCCTTTCCGGTCGGGTCCGGCCCCACCACGCGGAACCCGGACCATGAGCCGTCTCCGGAAAGAGGTGCCGCCTTCCTCCGAATGCCGGGCCGGAAGGCACCCCAGTGGAATCCTCTTGCTTCCCCTGTCTCACGGCACTACATCCCTGCGGAGACAATCCGCCGTTTTCAGGGGGGTGGCCTTCACGGGCCGCCTTTTTTTATTGCCGAAGCCCGACCACGACGACCGCGAGAGTGACGACGCCGCCAGCGACACCGCCCCGGGCACGCCCGATCTGACCGGTGGCCTGGAGGCGAGGCTGGCGCGCGCGGTGGAGCCCACGCTGACCGGCATGGGCTACGAACTGGTGCGCGTGCAGGTCAGCGGGACACGGACCCCCACGGTGCAGATCATGGCCGACCGCGCCGATGGCGCGATGATCGGCGTGGAGGATTGCGAGGCGATCAGCCACGCCGTCGGCGCCGTGCTGGATGTCGAGGACCCGTTCAGCGGCGAATGGAACCTCGAAGTGTCCTCCGCCGGCATCGACCGGCCGCTGACGCGCACCAAGGACTGGCTCCGCTTCGCCGGGCATGTCGCCACGGTGGAGCTTCTGGTGCCGCAGGACGGGCGCCGGCGCTGGAAGGGCCGCATCCTGGCGGCGGACGAGAATGAGGTAAGGCTCCGGCTGGACGAAGGCGGCGAGGCGGTGATCCCCTGCGACACCATCCGCCGCGCCAAGCTGGTGCTGACCGACGAGTTGATCGCCGCCACGGCGGCGGAAACGGCGGGCGAGGCCGGAGACGCCGAAGAGGCGGACGAGCAGCCGCGCCGCAAGCCGCACGCGAAGAGGAACTGACGCCAATGGCTCTGGACGCCTCCGTCCTTCGCCCCGAACTGCTGCAGGTGGCCGACGCCGTCGCGCGCGAGAAGATGATCGAGCGCGACGAGGTGCTGGAGGCCATGGAGCAGGCCATCCAGAAAGCCGGCCGCGCCAAGTACGGCGCCGAGAAGGACATCCGCGCCACCATCGACCGGCGCTCCGGCGAGGTGAAGCTCTCCCGCTGGACCGAGGTGGTGGACGCCGACACGGTCGAGAACGAGGAGACGCAGATCCCGCTGCGGATCGCGCTCAAGTTCCAGCCGGAGATCGAGGCGGGGCAGTTCATCGTCGATCCCCTGCCGCCGATCGATTTCGGCCGCATCGCCGCCCAGACCGCCAAGCAGGTGATCGTGCAGCGGGTGCGCGAGGTCGAGCGCAAGAAGCAGTTCGACGAGTACAAGGACCGCGTCGGCGAGATCATCAACGGCGTGGTCAAGCGCACCGAGTACGGCAACCTGATGGTCGATCTCGGCCGGGCCGAGGCGCTGCTGCGCCGCGACGAGACCATCCCGCGCGAGGCCTTCCGCAACGGCGACCGGGTGCGCGCCTATATCTATGACGTGCGCGAGGAGACGCGGGGCCCGCAGATCTTCCTCTCCCGCACCCATCCGGGCTTCCTGGCCAAGCTGTTTGCTCAGGAGGTGCCGGAGATCTACGACGGCATCATCGAGATCAAGGCCGTGGCCCGCGACCCGGGTTCCCGCGCCAAGATGGCGGTGATCTCGCGCGACAGCTCCATCGACCCGGTCGGCGCCTGCGTCGGCATGCGCGGATCGCGCGTGCAGGCCGTGGTGGCGGAACTGCAGGGCGAGCGCATCGACATCATCCCCTGGTCCGGCGACCCGGCGACCTTCCTGGTGAACGCCCTGGCCCCGGCCGAGGTGACCAAGGTGGTGCTGGACGATGAGGGGCGCCGGGTTGAAGTCGTGGTGCCCGATGACCAGCTTTCGCTGGCCATCGGGCGCCGTGGCCAGAACGTGCGCCTCGCCTCCCAGCTGACCCGCTTCGACATCGACATCCAGACGGAGACCGAGGAGAGCGAGCGGCGCCAGGAGGATTTCCGCAAGCGCACCAGCCTCTTCGTCGATGGGCTGGACGTGGACGACGTGATCGCAGGCCTGCTGGTCACCGAGGGCTTCACCACGATCGAGGAGGTCGTGGACGCCCCGGACGAGGAACTGGCCGAGATCGAGGGCTTCGACGAGACCGTGGCCCAGGAGCTGAAGCGCCGCGGCCATTCCTGGCTGGAAAGCCGGGACCAGGAGCTGGACGACAAGCGCCGCGCCCTGGGCGTGGACGACGCCGTGGCCGAGGTCGGCGGCTTCAGCCCGGCGACGCTCGTGACTCTCGGCGAGAAGGGCATCAAGACGCTCGACGACCTGGGCGACCTGGCTTCCGACGAGCTGGTCGAGATCCTGGGCGAGGACAGCATCGACGAGGAGACGGCGAACGCCATCATCATGGCGGCGCGCCAGCACTGGTTCGAGGGCGAGGAAGGGGCCGCCGAGGCGGCCGGCCACGCCGATGCCGGAAATTCCGGTGAGGAGACAGACAACGCCACCCGTACCGAACCATGATGACACACGCGATGTCATAACGGGCCGGCCCGACGCCGAGGGAGCCATGCAGGCGCCCTCCGGCGATCCGTCCGGCATGCCGGCGGAGATGGGGCAACCCGATCCCGAGGAGAAGGGACCGCTGCGCCGCTGTGTGGTGACGCGCGAGAGCTTCCCGAAGGAGAGCATGATCCGGTTTGTCATCGGTCCAGGTCGGGAACTCGTTCCTGACCTGGCCGAACGGCTGCCTGGGCGGGGAATGTGGTTGAGCGCGCGGGCCGATGTGCTAGAAGCCGCGCTCAAGCGCGCGGCCTTTGCCAGGGCGGCCCGTGGGCCGGTCAACCTTCCTCCCGACCTGAATGCACGGATCGAGGCTGGCCTGAGGCAGCGCCTGCGGGACCTTCTGGGTTTCGCGCGGCGTGCGGGACAGGCCGTGTGCGGCTTCCAGCAGGCGCGTGAATGGCTGCAGGCCGGCCGGGCCGGCCTGGTGGCGCAGGCTTCCGATGGCAGCGCGGCGGAACGCTCGCGGCTGGTCGGGGCCAGGGACATCCCGGTCTTCGCCGCCCTGACGGCGGCGGAGCTGGGGGGAATTTTCGGACGCGACCACGCGGTGCACGTGGCGGTCGCAAAGGGCCGTTTGGCCCAGGAGATCGCGCGAGAGGCGGCCCGTCTGGGCGGCTTCATCAGCGCCGTGGAGAGTGTGCGTGGCTGAAAAGAATACGACGGGTACAGATAGCGGGCCGATGAGCGACGGGAACGAGCAGGACGCGGCCAAGGGTCGGCTGAGCCTGAGGCCCGGCGGAAGGTTGGAGCTCGGCAAGACGGAAGCGGCAGGCAGCGTGCGCCAGTCCTTCAGCCATGGCCGCTCCAAGACCGTGCAGGTCGAGGTTGTGAAGAAGCGTACCCCGGCCCCCGCGCCGGTCGCCGCGACGGGCCCGGCCCGGCCCGGCGCCGCGTCGGGCGGCCGCCCCGGTGGTGCCGCACGTTCCGGTTCGGGTTCGCGCGGCGGCGGCGGTGCGCCGCAGGCAGGCCGGCCGCTGACCCAGGGCGAGCAGGCCAACCGCCTGCGCGTGCTGGAGGAGCAGCGCCGGCTGGAGGCCCAGCGGCAGCGCGAGGAGCGTGAGCGCCAGGCCCTGGCGATCCGCTCGGCCGCCGAGGAAGCCCAGCGCCGTGTCGTCGAGGAGGAGGCGCAGCGCCGCGCCGCCGAGGAAGCGAAGCAGGCCGCCGAGGAAGCCTCCCGCCGCGCTGCCGAGGAAGAATCCCGTCGCCGTGCCGCGGCGGCCGCCGCGCCTGCACAGCCCGAGCAGCCGGCGCCTGCCGCGCCCGCTCCCGTGGCTCCGGCCCCGGTCCAGGCCCGCGTGCCGGTCCGCGAGGAACGGCCGCGCGACGACCGGCCCGTGCGCGACGAACGTCCGGTTCGCGATGATCGTCCGGCCCGTGATTTCGGCCGCGACCGCGATAGCGCCGGTGGCGGCTATGGCGCCCGTTCGGGTGGTCCTGGCGGTGCCGGTGGCGGCTATGGCGCCCGTTCGGGTGGTCCCGGCGGTGCCGGCGGTGGCTATGGCGCCCGTTCGGGTGGTCCTGGCGGTGCCGGCGGTGGCTATGGCGCCCGTTCGGGTGGTCCCGGCGGTGCTGGTGGCGGCGGCTATGGCGCCCGTTCGGGTGGTCCCGGCGGTGCTGGTGGCGGCGGCTATGGCGCCCGTTCGGGTGGTCCCGGCGGTGCCGGTGGCGGCGGCTATGGCGCCCGTTCGGGTGGTCCCGGCGGTGCTGGTGGCGGCGGCTATGGCGCCCGTTCGGGTGGTCCCGGCGGTGCCGGTGGCGGCGGCTATGGCGCCCGTTCGGGTGGCCCCGGCGGTGCCGGTGGCGGTGGCTACGGTGCACGCGGCCCTGGTGGCGGTGCGGGTGCCGGTGCGCCCCGTCTGCCGATCGCCAGCGGCGCCCCCGCCATCGAGGAAACCGATCGCCGCACTCCGTCGCGCCGTGCCGGACCTTCCACCGCTCCGGCGGCCCGCCGCCCGGCGGCGCCCCCGGCGCGCAAACCCCCCGTGGGGGCCGACCGGCGCCGCGAGGGCCGGATCGACGTCCAGGCCGCGATCGAGGGCGAGGACGACCGTTCCCGCTCGCTCGCCTCCGTCCGCCGTGCCCGCGAGCGCGAGCGGCGTCAGGCGGAACTGGCGCGCCTGCGTTCGGATGGGGTGAAGGTCGTCCGCGACGTCACCATCCCCGACGTCATCACCGTGCAGGAGTTGGCGAACCGCATGGCCGCCCGTGGCGGCGAGGTGGTGAAGGCGTTGTTCCGCATGGGCGTGATGGCGACCCTGACCCAGTCCATCGACGCCGACACGGCGGAGCTGGTGGTGACCGAGTTCGGCCACCGTCCGCGTCGCGTCTCGGAAAGCGATGTGGAGCTGGGCCTGGGGGGCGCGGTCGATCAGGACGACGAGCTGCTGCCGCGTCCGCCGGTCGTGACCATCATGGGCCATGTCGATCACGGCAAGACCAGCCTGCTGGACGCGCTGCGCAAGACCGACGTGGCGGCGCGCGAGGCCGGCGGCATCACGCAGCATATCGGCGCCTACCAGATCACGGTGCCGGACGGCTCCAAGGTCACCTTCATCGACACCCCGGGCCACGAGGCCTTCACGGCCATGCGCGCCCGCGGCGCCTCGGTGACGGACATGGTGGTGCTGGTGGTGGCGGCCGATGACGGCGTGATGCCCCAGACGGTCGAGGCGATCCGCCACGCCAAGGCAGCGAACGTCCCGCTGATCGTGGCGGTGAACAAGATCGACAAGCCGGGGGTGAATCCCGACCGCGTGCGGCAGGAGCTGCTGCAGCACGAGATCGTGGTGGAGTCCCTGGGCGGCGACACGCAGGAGATCGAGGTCTCCGCGCTCAAGGGCACCAACCTCGACAAGCTGCTGGAGGCGATCTCCCTGCAGGCCGAGGTGCTGGACCTGCGCGCCAACCCGGACCGCGCCGGCGAGGGTACGGTGATCGAGTCCAAGCTGGACAAGGGCCGTGGCCCGGTGGCCACCGTGCTGGTCCAGAAGGGCACGCTGCGCCAGGGCGACATCGTGGTGGCCGGCACCGAATGGGGCCGCGTCCGTGCGCTGATCGACGACAAGGCGCGCAACGTGAAGGAGGCCCTGCCCTCCGTGCCGGTGGAGATCCTGGGCCTCTCGGGCGTCCCCTCGGCCGGCGAGAACTTCGTCGCCGTCGAGGACGAGGGCCGGGCGAAGGAGATCTCCGAGTTCCGCCAGCGCCAGGCCCGCGAGAAGGTGGCCGCCGCGCTGAGCGCCAGCCGGGGCACGCTGAACGACATGCTGGCCCGCATCCAGGCGGGCGAGCAGAAGGAGGTGGCGGTCGTCGTCAAGGCGGACGTGCAGGGCTCGGCCGAGGCGCTCGGCGTAACGCTCGGCAAGCTCAGCCGCGACGAGGTGAAGGTGCGCGTGCTGCACAGCGGCGTGGGCCAGATCACCGAGAGCGACATCCAGCTCGCCAAGGCGTCCGATGCCGTGGTGGTGGCCTTCAACGTCCGCGCCACGACCCAGGCGCGGGAGCTCGCCCAGCGCGAAGGCGTGGAGATCCGCTACTACTCGATCATCTACGAGGTGGCCGACGACATCGAGAAGCTGGTCAAGGGCAAGCTCGCCCCGATCCAGCGCGAGAAGTTCCTGGGCTACGCACAGATCCTGCAGGTCTTCGAGGTCAAGCGCCTCGGCAACATCGCCGGCTGCCGCGTGACCGAGGGCGTGGTGAAGCGCGGCGCGGGCGTCCGCCTGCTGCGCGACGGCGTGGTGATCCACCAGGGCACCCTGTCCACGCTGCGCCGCTTCAAGGACGACGTGAAGGAAGTGGCGAACGGCTACGAGTGCGGCATGTCCTTCGCGAACTACAACGACATCCGCGTCGACGACCAGATCGAGTGCTACGAGACGGAGACCGTGGCGGCCGACTGATACCGGGCTGCGAAACGCGGCCGGGTATCGCGCGCGGGGTTGGTGGGGCGGCCGCGCGCCGGAGAAGGCTTGCCGCCCCGGCCCCTGCCCGGGGCCGTCCGGACGAAACGGGGCCTCCGCGGGATACTGCGGGGGCCTCATTCTTTTTGAGATTGCGAGAACGAGAGATGAGCAAGCGAGCCGAGAGAAAGGGGGCGGAGGCCGCCCCCTCCCAGCGCCAGCTCCGCGTGGCCGAGGAAATCCGCCATGCCCTGGCGGCCGTGCTGGCGCGCGGCGACGTGCGCGACCCGGAACTGGCCGTCGCGCGCGTGACGGTGACAGAGGTCCGTGCCTCCCCCGACCTGAAGCACATGACGGTCTTCGTCTCCCGACTCGGGCAGACAGCGGACAAGGAACTGCTGGACGCGCTGCGTCGTTCCCAGCCCTATCTGCGGACCCAGGTGGCCAAGGCGGTGCGGCTGCGCGCGGCGCCGGAATTGCATTTCCAGGCCGATACGGCGTTGGATCACGCCATGCGCATCGACGCCCTGATGCGCCGGCCCGAGGTGGCCCGCGACCTGCACCCGGCGGACGATGCCGAGGGCGAGGAGAAGGAAGAGCCGTGAAGAACCCACTGCCGCCCGAGTCCGCCCCGCTCATCCGCACCATCGCCATGCCGGCGGACACGAACCCGTCGGGCGACATCTTCGGTGGCTGGCTGATGGCACAGATGGATCTCGCGGCCGGCAACGCCGCCTCCCGCCGCGCCCGCGGCCGCTGCGCCACCGTGGCGGTGGAGGCGATCAGCTTCCACTCGCCCGTGAAGGTGGGCGACGAGGTGAGCCTCTATGCACAGATCCTCTCGGTGGGCCGCACCTCGCTCCGCATCCGCGTGGAGGCCTGGCGGCGGGAGCGGCACAGCGAGGACCGCAACCGGGTGACCGAGGCGGTCTTCACCTTCGTGGCACTGGACGAGGAGGGCCGCCCGCGCCCGGTCCCCGCCGAAGGCAGCGACGCCGCTGGCTGAGACGGGCGACGGCTTTCCCCGACCGCGTGGCGTCCGACGGCCACCCCACCGGGTGAGCCCCCGGGGGTCAGCACGGCGTCAGGGAGAGGTGCCGCACCCGCCTGCCGCGCGGCCGGGTTGCGGCTTCCGGGTCGCACTCGCTCCCGTGAAGCATCCGGCCGACCGGAAATCCCTGGCCGGGCTTGCGCATCGGCGGGCACTCCGCGAAACGGAAAGACATGCCGATGCAACAGAACAGGAAAAGAAACCGGGCGCCCTGACGCCGCTTTCCTGTCCGCGATCCCTCCTGGGTCCGGGCTGAGGCGGGACGCGACCCGGCACGCCATGGGCGGACCGGGGCATTCGAGGTCGATCTCCGGACACCGAAATGGTTCCAGTTTCCATGCCCGCCGAGCCTGTGCCCCGCACCATCTGGGTCGATGTCGAAGACCTCTTCCAGTATGCCCTCGCCAATCCGCGCCCCAGCGGCATCCAGCGCCTGGTCTTCGAGATCCTGCGCGTGCTGCCGGATCGGGCGGCGCGGCAACCGGACAAGCCACGGGTCGCCTTCGTCCGCCACGATGAGGGGCCGGACCTGCTGCGCGAGGTTCCCTTCGCCGAGATCGCCGCGCTGTTCGAAAGCCTGTCCGAGGGTCATGGCGGGAATCCGGCGGCGGCCGTGCCGCCCCGCCGCCAGTTCGCGCTGCGCGTCCGCCGGGACAGGCCCTTCCTGCAACGCCTGCGCTTCGGGCTGATCTACCGCCTGCAGAAGCTGCCGCCGCGAACATCGGAAGCCCTGCTGCAAACCGCCGTGTTGCAGATGAACGTGCTGCGGACCGGCCGCCGTGGCCTTGCCCTGTGGCGGGGCCGGCGACAGATCGGCGCCCTTCCCTCCGGGGTCCCGCCCGTTGCCCCGCCCATTCCTCCATCCTCCGGGGAGCAGGCCGGGGCGGCTGCCATGCCCGCCACAGCGCCTTCCCTGCCGGCGCGTCCGGGCGATGTCTTCCTGGTCCTGGGCGCCCCCTGGGTGCATGCGGATTATGCCGGGTTGCTGCGGCGCCTGCGACAGCGCCACGGACTACGGCCTGCCCTGCTGCTTTATGACCTGATCCCGCTGCGGCGGCCCGAATGGTGCGCCCGCGACCTGGTGCGGAGCTTCCGTCACTGGGTGGAGACGGTGCTGCCGGAATGCCCCCGGCTGATGGCCATCAGCCATGCCACCGCCCGTGACGTGGAAGCCTATGCCGCCGAGACCGGCCTCGCGCTGGAGGCGCCGGTGCGGCCGATCCCCATCGGCACCGGCTTCGGCCTCGCGGGGCAGGCCGACCGGCTGGCCTCGGCGCGGCCGCGCGGCCTGCCTCGCCCGGGCAGCTATGTGCTGTTCGTCTCGACGCTGGAGGCACGCAAGAACCACGCCCTGCTGTTCCGCGTCTGGCGCCGCCTGTTGGGCGAGATGCCGCGCGAGCAGGTGCCCACCCTGGTCTTCGCCGGCCGCGTCGGCTGGCTGGTCGCCGACCTGATGCAGCAGCTCGAGAACGCCGATTGGCTCGGCGGCAAGATCCGCCTGATCCGCGACCCTTCCGACGAGGAGCTTCTCGCCCTCTACCGCGGCTGCCGCTTCACCCTGTTCCCCTCGCTGTTCGAGGGCTGGGGCCTGCCGGTGAGCGAGAGCCTGGCGCTGGGGCGTCCCTGCATCGCCTCGGACCGGACCTCGTTGCCCGAGGCGGGCGGAGCGCTGGCGCGCTACTTCGACCCGGACGACCTGGACGATGCCTGCGCCAAGATCCGCGCCGTGATCGAGGACCCGACGGGGCTGGAGGCCTGGCGCGAGCGCGTCGCCCGCGAGTTCCGCCACGTCCCCTGGTCCGACAGCGCCGACGCCATCCGTGACGCCATGGACCGTCTGGAAGCCGAGGAGGAAGGCCCTTGAGCGCCGCCCCCATGACGGCATCGCCGGTCCGCACCGCGCCCCGCCCCGCCTGGCTGGACCTGGCCTTGCCGCTGCTGGGCGCCCTGCTGCTCGCGGCCCTGTATCTCTGGCGCTACGCCGCCGACCCCGCCGTGCCGGGGGGTTCGACGCAGTTCCCCGAAGGATGGTGGGGCTGGTGGGACCAGGGCCACTACCTGCGCAGTGCCACCGCCCTCGCGCAGGGAAGTTTCGCCCCGGCGCAGCACTGGTATCCGTTGGGCTACGCCGTGGTGGCGGCGCCCTTCGTGTGGCTGAGCCGGGACCACGCCTTCCTCGCCGTGGACCTGCTCTCGCTGCTCGGCTGCTACGCCGGCTTCCTGGCCTTCGCCCGGCGCTTGGCCATCTCCCTCCCCTGGGGCAGCCTGATCTTCGTCGTCAGCGTGGCCAGCAGTCGGCTACTCTTCGCCCAATGGGTGCTGCCCTGGAACACCAGCCCGGTGGCCGCGCTGCTCTGGCTCCTGCTGGCCACGATCGCCGCCCATTTCGGCTGCGGCGGCCCGGCACGGCGGCGCCCGCTCCTGATCGGCTTCCTGGCTGCCGCCATTCCCCTGTTCCGCCCGACCGAGGCGTTGCTTTCCATCCTCTGCCTGCTGGCAGTGGTGCTGCACGACCTCCTCGCCTCCAGCCGCCCCTCCGGCAGCCCCTCCGGCAGCCCCTCCTGGGCGGAACGCGGCCGCGGCCTGCTGCGGCTGGTGCTGGGTGGGTTGCTGGCAGTGGTGCCCTATGCGCTGCTACATCTCCGCATCTATGGCCTCGCGCCCAGCGACTACATGCTGCACTCGCAAGGGCTGGGCTTCACCGTCCAGGGCCTGGGCTGGAAGGCCTATACCCTGCTGGTCGATCCACGCCCCTGGTTCGGCGAGGGTGAGGGGCTGATGCGGCAGGCACCCTACATGGCCCTGGCCCTGGGCGGCCTCGTCGTCGCCTGGATACATGGTGCCGCCACCCGTCTGCTCGGCCTGCTGCTGGTGGCGCATTCGCTGCTCTACCTGTCCTATGTGGATCTGCTGCCGGTCGGGCTCTGGCGCTTCAACAACGTGCATTACTGGAAATGGGCCATGCCGGGCTTCGGCCTGATGGCCTTCCTGCTGCTGCGGGACCTGCTGCGCTGGCGGCGCGCCCCGGCCTTCCCGCTGGCGCCGCTGGCCCTGCTGGCCTCGGTGCCGGTGCTCTGCCTGCAGCTCGTGCCTGCCGAGACCGCCTCCGCCACAACGCCCGCCCGGATGCTGTCCTACGAAGGCCCCGCCCCAGGCTTCGACGAGAGCTTCTTCGGCCAGGCCACGCTGCTGGATGACGGCCGGACACTGCGGAACGTGCGCGACATCCGGCTGATCCCCTATCCGGGTGGACTCCGTGTCTTCTCGCTGCGGCAGCCTTTCCTGGGCACGCCGGCCTGGGAGGTTCCGCCCCCCGGCATCACGGCCCCGCCCCGCCGCTATGCCGCCGCCTGGCGCCTCGGCCAGCCGTGCTGGATGCCGCGTGTCTTCTGCAGTCGCGAGAACAACAACCTGCTGCCGCCCGTACCCCGGCGCTGATACCGCCCCCTGCCCCATCCACCGGACGACATGATGACAGGTGGCGGTTCCTTCCGACCACCGTTGCCAGGGCATCGCTTTTGCTGTCGCGCCGTCCCGGGGGGAAAGGCTCCGCCTTGTCCCCCGGACCCCCTATCCGCCAGGAGCCGGTGGCTCCTGGACCTGCCGATAGCTGGCACTCGCTGACACCGGATCGCGCCGGAGAGCCTCGCTCTCCGGCGGACTGCCGGTGCCACCAGCGCGGACAGGATGTTTGCTTTTCTGGGAGCCTCGCCGATCCACCTGCTCCCGGGGATCAGGTGCCGGACTGCCGGCCACCACAGGCACCAGCGAAAGCCCCGGGGTCCGGGGACCGGCTTCGGTCCCCGGCGGAGGGGGCCGGGGGAGGCGGCGCCTCCACCGGGGCCAGCCACGAAGCGCAACGCCCGGGCTCGCCAGGATGGGTGGGGGGCCCGGCTTCCGGCACATGCCACCTTCCCGGTCACGGCCTCTCTTCCCCGGGGCCCGAAGCGTGCTAGACGCCGCGCTTCGCCCGGCTGGACCCCATGGTTTCCAGTGGGCACCGGAACTCCACTCATCGCCGTGTGAGCCGCCGCGATTTCCGTTCCGCCGGAAACGGGAACCGCTGTAGCCATGCGTCGAGGCACCAAGAGGACAGCAGGGCATGGCAGGCGAGCATCAGGAGCCGCAGCGCGAGACTCATGGCGAGCGGCCCCATGATCGCCAGGCGGACCGCCGCGGGCAGAAGGGGGGCCGCCCCGGAGGGCGGCACGGCCACCGCAAGCCCAAGGGCCGGCCGCTGGATGGCTGGCTGATCATCGACAAGCCCTCGGGCATCGGCAGCACCGAGGTGGTGAATCGCGTCAAGCGCGCCTTCAACGCGCAGAAGGCCGGGCATGGCGGAACGCTGGACCCGCTGGCGACCGGGCTGCTGCCGGTGGCCTTCGGCTCGGCCACCAAGACCGTCCCCTACGTGATGGACGGCACCAAGGCCTATCACTTCACGCTGCGCTTCGGCGAGGCGCGCGACACGGACGATGCCGACGGGCAGGTGACCGCGACCAGCGACCTCCGCCCGACGGACGAGGAGATCCGGGCCGCCCTGCCGCAGTTCCGCGGCGAGATCATGCAGGTCCCGCCCGCCTATTCCGCCATCAAGGTGGACGGGCAGCGCGCCTATGACCTGGCGCGCGAGGGCGCGCCGCCGGTGCTGATGCCGCGCCCGGCCCGGGTGGACAAGTTCGAGCTGATCGCCCGCCCCGATGCCGACACCGCGATCTTCGCGGTGGAAAGCGGCAAGGGCGTCTACATGCGTTCGCTCGCCCGCGACCTCGCCCGCGCGGTGGGCACGGTCGGGCATATCGCCACGCTGCGCCGCCTGCGCGTGGGGCCCTTCCTGGAGTCGCATGCGGTTTCGCTTGACAGCCTGACCGTTACGGGCGATGCCCCGCCCCCTTCCCCGGATCTTCTTCTTCCCGTCATGACCGCGCTGGCCGACATCCCGGCTCTGGCCGTGACCGAAGCGGAGGCCGCCCGCCTTTCCTTCGGCCAGGACATCTCCCTGGTCGAGTTCATGGGCCGGGTTCCCGACGGCGCCAACCTCGAAGGGGGTCTGGTGCGCGTGGTGACGGGGGGGCGCCTGGTGGGGCTGGCAATGCTCAAGGACGGTCTCGTCCGTCCCGAGCGCTGGCTGATCCGGAGCGAACCCGTCCACGACCAGACAGAAGGTTGAACCGATGTCGATCACTGCCGAGCGCCGCACCGCGCTGATTTCCGAGTACGCCACGAAGCCCGGCGACACGGGCTCCCCCGAGGTCCAGGTTGCGATCCTGTCGGAGCGCATCTCCAACCTCACGGAGCACCTGAAGACCCACGCCAAGGACTTCCACAGCCGCCGTGGCCTGCTGGTCCTCGTTGGCCAGCGCCGTGGCCTGCTGGACTATGTGAAGCGCAAGGACCAGACCCGTTACGAGAGCCTGATCGGCCGTCTCGGCCTGCGCCGCTGAGGAATTCCCGCGGGGGGCCGCTCCGGCGGCCTTCCGCGGGCTCCTCTCGCTCTCCGGGCCCGCCGGGGCCCGTCCCTTGGCCGCCTCAGGCTTCCCGCACGGAAAGCTCGCGCCGCCCCGGCCGGCCTTCAAGCCCGGTATAGGGCGCCGGAACGCCCGGCAGCCAGACCCTGAAACTGGCCCCCTCCCCCAACACGCTCTCGATCGCCAGCCGCCCCCGATGGCGGTTGACCACGTGCTTGACGATGGCGAGGCCCAGCCCGGTGCCGCCGACATGGCGGGAACGGCCCTTGTCCACCCGGTAGAAGCGCTCGGTCAGTCGCGGGATGTGCTCGCGCGCGATCCCCGGCCCGTCATCGCTCACCCGCAGGAACACACCTCCCTCCGCCGCGCCGGTCGCGACGCACACCTCGCCGCCCTCCCGGCCATAGCGCACGGCGTTCTCGACGAGGTTGCGCAGCACCTGGGCCATCTGGTCCTGGTCGGCGGGCCGGGCCAGGGCGGGCTCCAGCTCCAGCCGCAGCCTTGTCTTGCGCAGCGCCAGGATCGGCGCCAGCGCCTCCGTCTCGGCCCGCGCCAGCACCACCAGATCCACCTGGCCCGCCGGCGGCTGATGCTCGGAGATCTCGATCCGCGTCAGGCCCAGCAGGTCGTCGATCAGGCGCCGCATGCGCTCCGCCTGTTCCGCCATGATTCCCAGGAAGTGGCGCCGCGCCTCGGCATCGTCCTCGGCGGGGCCGCGCAGCGTCTCGATGAAGCCGATCAGGCTGGCCAGCGGCGTGCGCAGCTCGTGGCTGGCATTGGCGACGAAATCCGCCCGCATCCGTTCCACCGCCCGGTCCCGCGTGCGGTCGGAAAGCAGGATCAGCAGCCGCCCGCCATCGGAGAGCGGCGGGTCGAGCGGGATCACCTGCGCCACCAGGTCCCGGAAGACCGGCGCCGGCAGGGTCAGGTCGCTGGCCTGCGGCGCCCCTTCCATCAGGGCACGGTCCACCGCCCCGGCCAGCATCGGGTGGCGCAGCAGGGCCCAGAGGTCGCCGGGCAGATGGTCGCCCGTGCTGCTACCGAAGAGCCTGCGGGCGGCGGCATTGGCCCGTAGCGGCTGACGGTCCGCGCCCAGGACCAGGAGCGGGTCCGGCAGCGCCTCCACGATCACCGCATCCGCCGCGCGCAGCCGCCCCACCAGCGCGCCGCTCTCGGCCAGGTCGCGCGTCAGGCGGTCGAGCGCCTCGGCGACCTCCCGCAACAGGCGCATCGGCGGCAGGGAAAGGGCCGTGCCGGACGCGGCGCCGCGCAGCGCCTCGGCCAGCCGGTCGAGCATCCAGAGCGCGGCCCCGGCCAGGATGGCGGAGGCCCCGGCGGTGAGCAGCAGGGACCAGACGACCGGCGTCCAGCCCGCCGCGCCGGACAGGCCCATGGCCAACAGGCACAGCGCGGGCACGCCGCCGATCGCGCAAGTCAGGAGGAACTGCCTGGTCATCGGTCCGGATCTGCTTCCGTCGCACATGGCCTGAACGGGTTTCGCCGCGCCCGCTCCGGCCATCCCGCCAGAGTGGGGCTTCCGCGGGACATGGCCCAGGTCCCATTTTTGAAAATCCGGCGAAATCTGCGGACCGGCCCGCGACTCCTGTGATGCCACCGGCGCATGGCGCGCAACAACCCCATGCCGGTCGCCCCGGCAACCCGGACCTTACAGCCAGCCTCGCCTCGACGACGGTTTTCGATCACTGTGGGCGGCGGGAGGCCGGGGCCTCCGGCAGCAGACGGACGGGTCAGGCGACCGGCCCGGGCGGCCCTATGGGGCGTCCCATGGGGGCAATCCCCTGAGGCAACCCCTTGGGCTGGACCCGGCCCATGATGATCGGGAGTGGTAGAATGCAGATCACGAGGCGCCTGTTGTGGGGCGCGAGCGCCGCGGCCCTCACCCTGGCCCGGCCCGGCCTGATCCGGGCCCAGGGGACGGCGCCTATCCGGATCGGCGAGATCAACAGCTACACCACCCAGCCCGCCTTCACCCTGCCCTATCGCGACGCGATGCATCTCGCGGTGGAGGAGATCAACGGCAAGGGCGGTGTCCTCGGACGACCGCTGGAGCTGATCACGCGCGACGATGCGGGCAAGCCGCAGGATGCCGTGCGGCTGGCGGGCGAGCTGATGAACGAGGCGAAGGCGGATGTGCTGGCCGGGGCCTATCTGTCCAATGTCGGGCTGGCGCTGGGCGAGTACGCCGCGCAGAACCGCCGCCTCTACGTGGCGGGCGAGCCGCTGACCGATGCCATGGTCTGGGAGAAGGGCAACCGCTTCACCTTCCGCCTGCGCCCCTCGACCTACATGCAGGCCTCCATCCTGGCGGAGGAGGCGGCGAAGCTGCCGGCGAAGCGCTGGGTGACGGTGGCGCCGAACTACGAATACGGCCAGTCGGCGGTGAAGTGGTTCCGCCAGATCCTCTCGGCCAAGCGGCCGGACGTGCAGTTCGTGGGCGAGCAGTGGCCGGCGCTGGGACGCATCGATGCCGGCGCCACGGTGCAGGCGCTGGAGGGAATGAAGCCCGAGGGCATCTTCAACGTCCTGTTCGGGCCGGACCTGACGAATTTCGTGCGCCAGGGCAACACGCGCGGGCTGTTCGAGGGGCGCGGCGTCGCCTCCATGCTGACGGGGGAGCCGGAATACCTCGACCCGCTGGGCGACGAGGCGCCGGAGGGCTGGATCGTCACCGGCTATCCCGGCGAGGCGATCGACACCCCGGCGCACCGCGCCTTCGCCGAGGCATACCGGGCGAAGTACAAGGCCAAGCCGATGTGCGGCTCGCTGGTCGGCTTCTCCCTGATCCATTCCATCGCCGCCGGCATCGCCCGGGCCGGGGCGCTCGATCCCGACAAGCTGGTGGAGGGCTTCCGCGGCGTGGATTTCGCCACGCCCGCCGGCCAGGTGGGCTATCGCGCCATCGACCACCAGAGCACGCTGGGCGTCTTCGTCGGGCGGACGGCGCTGAAGGGCAATGCCGGCGTCATGACCGACTGGCGCTATGTCGATGGGCGCGACCTGTTGCCGGGCGACGAGGTGGTGCGGAAGCTGCGGCCCGCGGAAAGCTGATCCGCCTGCCGCCGGGGCGGGGTGCTTCGCCCTACCCTGCCCCGGCGCTGCAGGCCTCCATCGCCTGTTCGATCTCGGCGGTGGACAGGGCGCCGATCTCCGCGATGAAGACGATCCGCGCGCGGGGCAGGTCCGGCGGCGGCGGGCCAGCCGGAGCCAGGGTCGCGCGGCCGCCTGCGAGCTGGAACAGGAACTGGCGGCCCGGCTGCTCCACGGTCTCGAACAGCCCCTTGGCACGGGCGAGGCGGGGTGCGAGCCGGGCGATGGCCTGTTGCAGCCGGGGCAGCGAGAGCGGCCGGCCGGAGGTCCAGCTCAGCGTCTCGAAACGGTCGGCGGTGGGGCGGCGGCGGCCCGGGTCGCGCGGTGCCGGAACATGCGCGGGGTCCTCCGGGAAGAGGAGTTCCAGGGGCACCCGGCCCTGCGGCGCATCGACGACCAGCGCCGCCGGGCGCAGCGCCTTCACGGCGGCGCGGACCCTGTCCCGGTCGGCATCGTCGGCGAGATCCGCCTTGCTCAGCGCCACCACGTCGGCGGCGCGGAGCTGGGTGCGGAAGAGCGGGTCCTCCAGCGCCTGAGCCGTGGCCGTCGCATCCACCACGCAGAGCACGGTTTCCAGCGGCGCCTCGCGCCAGATCACCGGGTCCATGAGGTTGCGGACGATGTCCGAGGGTTCGGCCACGCCGCTGGTCTCGATCACGATGGCCTCCGGGCGCGGGTCGCGCCGCAGGAGGTTGGCCAGCGTGCGCAGCAGGTCGCCTTCCAGCGAGCAGCAGATGCAGCCGTTGGACAGGCTGACGACCCCGTCGCTGGCGCCGGCGATCAGCTCCGCGTCGATGTTGATCGCGCCGAAGTCGTTCACCACGGCGGCGATGCGCCGCCCCCCGGCATGGGCCAGGAGGTGGTTCACCACCGTGGTCTTGCCCGCCCCCAGGAAGCCGGCGACCAGCAGGACGGGGACGGGCATGCCGCTCAAGGGGCCCGGTTCAGTGGGCGATGGAGGGACGGCGCACCGGCCGGCCGGGCCGGGCCGCCACGTCCATCACGCCATCGGCGATCACCGGCTCGCCGCTGACGATCAGGTGGCGCACGCCTTCCGAGGGGCGGTTCATCGCGCTGAACTCCGCCTTGTCGCTGAGCGTGTCGTAGTCGAAGACCACGACATCGGCATCGGCGCCCACGGTCAGGCGGCCCTTGCCAGCCATGGCGGGCGTGCTGGCCTCCAGGATCTGCGCCGGGATCAGCGAGACCTTGCGGATGCCTTCCAGCAGCGACACCGCCTGGCGCTCCCGCACCCAATGGCGGATGAAGCGGGTGAAGCAGCCGGCGGAACGCGGGTGGGAGGTGGCTTCCTCCGGCAGCGGCCAGGCATCGCCCGTGTAGGTGCTGCCATCCGGCATCGACCAGGGCATCGCGTCCGAGGCGATGGCGCCGTCCGGATAAAGCACCGCCATGTCGAGAAGCTCGCGGTGGCGCTCGTTGTGCTCGGTGTCGAGGACGTGCCACAGCACGAGCTGCGACGGGTCCTCGGCCTGCGCCGCCAGCAGCTCGTCGCGATCGCGGAAGCGGTGGCCGTCCGTCACGCGCTGCACGGAATCGTAGCCGAGGCCGTTGCGGGATTCGAAATGCGGATCGCTGAAGAAGGCCGCCGCCAGAACGGTCGAGCCGGTGCCGTAGGGATAGGCCTCGACGGTGATGTTCAGCCCCTTGAGCTGCGCGTTGCGCACCAGCTCGTAGCAGCGGGCGATGTCCGTCTTGCTGGAACTGTTGAAGTGGCAGATGTGCATGTGCGCGCCGGTCGCCGCGGCATAGCCGATGAGGCGGATATAGGCCTCGGCCGCGCTCTGCGGATCGATGCGCGCCATGTAGGCGACATGCGTGAAGGTCGGCACGTTCCTGGCGGCGGCGAGGCGGCAGACCTCGACCAGTTCCTGCACGCCGGCGCCGGGCGCATAGGCGTTGAGGATGCCGATGCCGATGCCGCCTTCGTCGAGGCCCTGGGACAGGCGCTCCAGGATGCCCTTCACCTCGGCCTCGGTCGCGATGTTGTCCATCCAGCGGCGGTCGCGCATGGCGCGGCCGAAGGCCTCCAGCGAGGATTCCTCGTTGGTGCCGATCATGGCGCCGATGCGGGCGAAGGCCCAGTTGGTGGCGGCACCGTAGTTCAGGATGCGCCCTTCCGCCGCCTGGCGCCGGTACCAGGAGGCGACGGGCATCACGCCGGCTTCCAGGTCCAGCGTCGTGGTCACGCCGTCGAAGGCCTGCATGCGGTCAGCGGGGATGGACTGGCCATGCGCGTGCAGGTCGATGAAGCCCGGCGCGACCACGAGCCCCGTCGCGTCGATCACACGCTCGGCGCCGCCCAGCCCGGTGCCCAGGGCGGCGACCTTGCCGTCGATCAGGGCGACGTCGCCCACGGCGTCCATCCCGCTCGCCGGATCCACCACCCGGCCGCCGCTGATCACCAAGCCACCCATTCCGTCACCTCGCGCCCCAGACATCCGCCCGCACCGGGCCGGCGGCGACGCGTGCGGCCGGCCCGGTGCGGGCGCGGCACTAGAAACAGATTTTCCGGGGCTGGCAATCGCAGGGGCCGGTTCCATGCGCGGGCCAGGGCATGCCGCCGGCCGTGCCATTTTAGCGCTTTAGCACTTTAGGATTTTAGGCCTTTATCCGCCTGGGCAGATGAAGGGCCTCGCCATGCGCGGCGGACGGGGGCTGCTTGAAGTCTCGACGGAGGGGCAGACGAAGCCGCGATTGGCGTGCTGCCAAGCAAGCCGGGGATGGCATTATGGAATTTGATTATATTCCTATATCCCGGGGTGGGTATGGAAGGCAAGGTGTTTACGGGGGCTATGACCCGATCCGTGCGGCGGCGGGACGCTTGGCCCGGGGGAAAGGCTCTGCCTTCCCCCCGATACCCCCCATCCGCCAGGACGCTGCGCGCCCTGGACCCCGTTTGCTGGCCCTTGCTGCGGCCGGATCGCGCCGGAGAGCATGGCTCTCTGGCGGACTGCCGGCGCCGCACGGACGGACAAGATATTTTTCGTCTTTTTCGGCGTCGCCGTATCCGCCCGTGCCTTGGGACCGGACCTTCGGGCTGACGGCCGCGGGAAGTGCCAACCCCTCGGGTCCAGGGCGCGCAGCGTCCTGGCGGTGAGGGGGGCCGGGGCGAGAGGCGGGGCCTCTCCCCCGGGGCTGGCCACAAGGCGCGACGCCGAACCTTTGCAGGCCCGCGGGCCGGTGCGTTCCGCCACCCGCATCAGGCAAGCGCCGGCGCGGCCGCGCAACGGAAATGCTCCCGCAGGAACCCGGCGAAGCGTTCGACGGCCAGGGAGACCGGGCGGCGGGTGGGGGTGAGGAGCGTCAGGTCCTCCGCGAGGCGCGGCGCGAAGGGGCGGATGAGGATGCCGCGGTGGCGGTTGTCCTCGGCGGTCAGGCGGTCCACCAGGGCGATGCCCATGCCCTCCATCACCAGGGCGCAGGCCGCCGAGGCCAGCGGCGCATCCACCCGGATGCGGGGCACGATGTCCCGCGCCGCCAGCTCGGCCTCCAGCCGCTGGCGGTAGCGGTCCGCCGCGGCCAGCGCCACCAGGGGTTCGTCGCGCAGGTCCACTGGGCCGAGAACCGGGCGGGACGCGAGGCGGTGGCCGGGGGGCAGGACGCAGACCGCCTCCACCGGCAGGAGGCATTCGCGCCGCACGCCCGGGGCCGGCACCTCGAACTGCACGAGGCCGAGGTCGAGATGCCCCGCCGCCAGGGATTGGGCGACCGAGAGCGAGTTCATGGTGCGGAGCGACAGGGACAGGCCCGGATGCTGCCGCAGGAATCCCGCCACCACGCCGGGCAGCCAGCCC
This sequence comes from Roseomonas gilardii, assembly GCF_001941945.1. Taxonomy (NCBI): domain Bacteria; kingdom Pseudomonadati; phylum Pseudomonadota; class Alphaproteobacteria; order Acetobacterales; family Roseomonadaceae; genus Roseomonas; species Roseomonas gilardii. The sequence continues at coordinate 3,885,675 of NZ_CP015583.1, forward strand.
GCCGCCGCCGCATAGGGCGCGCCCAGGACGAGATGCCCCTGCCTGAGCCCCTTCAGGTCGCGCGCGAAGCGGGTCAGGTGCTCGAGGCCGAGGAAGGCGCGCTCCACTTCCTTGAAAAGCGCCTGCGCCTCGGGCGTGGGGACGAGGCGGCGGCGTTCGCGCAGGAAGAGCGGGAAGCCGAGATCGCGCTCGATCTGCGCCAGCATCTTGCTCACGGCCGGCTGGGTGATGCCGAGGCGATCGGCGGCCTCGGTGATGGAGGAGGCGGTCATGACGGCGCGGAAGATCTCGCACTGGCGCAGGTTCATGCCGGGCCGCCTTCATAACCTTTTGGAATGGAAACAGGCATCATTAGTACTTTGACGGCAAGAGGCGGCTGCCCCTAGGCTTTGCCCAGGGACAGGACAACACCGGCGCAGCGCGGCTCCACCAGGATTTCGGGACACTGGCCAGTGGGACATGCCGGGAAAGGCGCGGGTGCTTGTCCGCCATGCTTCGGCGACCTCCGGTTCCGGCCCCCGTGCCGGGCGCGGAAGCCGGCACGCCTCCCTGACCAGGACCTTCGGAGAATGACGGCATGAGCGGCCATCGTCGCGACATGAAGCTCGGCTTGAACATCGTGGCCAATGGCGCGCATTCGGCGGGCTGGCGGATGCCCGATGCGCAGGAGACCGCGGCCATGGACTTCGCGCTCTGGAAGCGCCTGGCCCAGGCGGCGGAGCGGGCGCGCTTCCACTTCATGTTCTGGGCCGACGGCATCGCGGTGCGCCATTCCGCCAAGAGCGACGACGAGCTGAGCTATCTCGCCCGCATCGATGTCTTCGAGCCGCTGACGCTGATCGGCGCCCTGGCGGCGGTGACGGAGCGGCTGGGCTTCGTGGCCAGCGCCTCGACCACCTACAACGAGCCCTACCACATCGCGCGCAAGTTCGCCTCGCTCGACCATATCAGCGGCGGCCGGGTGGGCTGGAACGTCGTGACCTCCTGGAGCGAGCAGGAGGCGCACAACTTCGGCAGCGACCGGCTTCTGGCGCACGAGAACCGCTATCGCCGGGCCGAGGAGTTCGTCGATGTCGTCTTCGGCCTCTGGGACAGCTGGGAGGACGACGCCTTCATCCGCGACAAGGCCTCCGGCCGCTATTTCGATCCGGCGAAGCTGCACAACCTGCGCCACGAGGGCGAGCATTTCCGTGTGGCCGGGCCGCTGAACGTCGCGCGGCCGATCCAGGGCTATCCGGTGATCGCGCAGGCGGGCTCCTCGGGGCCCGGGCAGGTGCTGGGCTCGCGCATCGCCGACATCATCTACACGGCGCAGAAGTCGCGCGAGGATGCCGTCGCCTTCTACAGCAGCGTCAAGTCGCATGCCGCGGGCACGGGGCGCGACCCGGAGAGCATGCTGGTGATGCCGGGCATCATGCCGATCCTGGGCCGCACGCGGGCGGAGGCCGAGGGCAAGTTCGCGCAGCTCCAGGACCTGATCCACGAATGCCTGGGCCTGCCGATGCTGGCGTCGTCCTTCGGCGACCTGTCCGGCCTGCCGCTGGACGGGCCGCTGCCCGCGCCGCTGGAGAACAGCAACGCGGTCAAGAGCGGGCATGAGAAGCTGGTGCGGATGGCCCGGCAGGAGGGCATGACGATCCGCAAGCTCTATCAGATCGTCGCCGGTGCCTCGGGGCACAACCTCGTGGTGGGCACGGCGGCCGATGTGGCTGACCTGATGGAGGACTGGTTCACCGCGCGCGGCTGCGACGGGTTCAACATCATGGCCTCCCATCTTCCGGCGCCGGCCTACGAGGCCTTCGACTGGCTGGTGCCGGAGTTGCAGCGGCGCGGCCTGTTCCAGACCGAGTATGGCGGCGACGGCACCTTCCGCGGCAGCCTCGGCCTGGCGCGGCCGGCGCACGACTCCCACCGCAAGCGGGCCTGAGCCCGCCTTTCCCCGAACGATGCGACCCGCTGTTCCCGAGGAGAACCACAGCATGCCCAGCCGCACCGTCCGCCGCCTCCTGCGGCCCCTGCTCCCGGCTGTCCTGCTCCCAGTCACCCTGGCCGCTGGCCTGATGGCCATGCCGGCGGGCGGCACCTGGCTGGGCATCCGCCCGGCGGCGGCGCAGGCCCCGGCAGCGGCCACGGCGGCGATCACGGCATCGCCGCAGCCGGAGATCATCGCGCGGCTGCCCGCGCGCCTCGCCGAGAAGAAGGAGATCACGGTGGCGGTCGCCCTGGGCTCGCCGCCCGACGACTTCCGTGACGAGAAGGGCAACATCGCCGGCTGGGAGATCGACATCCTGCATGCGGCGGCCGATGTCCTGGGCCTGAAGCTGGAGTTGCGGCCCACCACCTTCGACACGCTGATCCCCGGCCTCCAGGCCAAGCGCTTCGATGCGGCGGTCGGGCAGATGGGCATCAGCGACGTGCGGCTGAAGGTCGTGGACATGATCGGCACGCTGCTGGGCAACGAGCTCTTCGCGGCCCGCGGCGATTCCCCGATCAAGGTGGACAGCCTCGACGACCTCTGCGGCCGCGCGGTGGCCACCACGCGCGGGTCGCGCGAGGTCGAGTTCGCCAACCTGCACCAGCCCCGCTGCAAGGAGCTCGGGCGGGAGCCGATCAACATCCTGGCCTTCAACGACGGCAACGGCGCGGCCGAGAGCCTGATGAGCCGGCGCTCCGACCTGTTCTGGCTGGGCTCGACGACGGTGAGCTATTTCGTCAGCCAGTCGCGCGGGCGGGCCAAGGTGGTCGGGCACTATACCGACACCAGCTATATCGGCATCGCCCTGCCCAAGGATTCCGACCTGTCGGCCCCCTTGCAGATGGCGGTGGCGCATCTGCTGGCGGACGGCACCTATCGCAAGATCGTGGAGAAATGGGGCCTGGGCGAAGGCGCCGTGCGCGAGGCGCCGCTGAATCCGACCGGGACGCCCCGCTGAGGATGGCGCAGGCGATCGCACGGCAGGAGGCGGCGGGCGTCGCCATTCCGGACCGGCCCGGTGAGGAAGGCGCGGCGCCGGACGTGGCGGCGCAGGACACGACGGAGGTGGTGCCGCTGCGCCACCCCTGGACCTGGGCGGCCAGCGCCGCCGTGGCCATCATCGCGCTGATGGTCGCGGCGAGCGTCTCGACCAATCCGGGCTTCCGGTGGCCCGTGGTGGCCGAGTACATGCTCGACGGGCAGATCCTGACGGGGCTGGCGCGCACGCTGGGCCTGACCGTCGCCGCCATGACGATCGGCCTCGTGCTCGGCACCTTGCTGGCGGTGATGCGGCTTTCCCGCAATCCGCTGCTTTCCACGATGAGCTGGCTCTATATCTGGTTCTTCCGTAGCGTGCCGGTGCTGGTGCAGCTCATCTTCTGGTACAATTTCGGGGCCCTGTACCCCACGCTCTCGCTGGGCATTCCCTGGGGGCCGAGCCTCTATACCGCGGACACCAATGCCCTGATCACGCCGATCTTCGCCGCGCTGGCGGGGCTGGGCCTGGCGCAGGCGGCCTATACGGCCGAGGTGATCCGCGCCGGCATCGCCTCCGTGCCGCGCGGGCAGACGCGGGCGGCCATGGCGCTGGGCATGACGCCGGGGCTGATCTTCCGCCGGATCATCTTTCCGCAGGCCATGCGCGTGATCATCCCGCCGGTCGGCAACGAGGTGATCTCGATGGTCAAGAGCACCTCCCTGGTCAGCGTCATCGCCCTGGCGGAGCTGCTCTATACCGCGCAGCTCATCTATTCCCGCACCTACGAGACCATCCCGCTGCTGATCGTGGCCTCGCTCTGGTACCTCATCATCGTGTCCGTGCTGTCGGCGGGGCAGCACTATCTCGAACACCGCTACCGGCAACGCTGAGGAGGACGGCGATGGGAAGCATGGCGACCGCGCCGGCCATGGAGACCAGCATGGTCCGCATGCGGGGGCTCGGAAAGCGCTACGGGCACCGGGAGATCCTGCGCGGCATCGACCTCGACGTGCGGCCGGGCAGCGTCATGTGCATCATCGGGCCCTCGGGATCGGGCAAGAGCACGCTGCTGTCCTGCATCAACCATCTGGAGCGCATCGACAGCGGGCGGCTCTGGGTGAATGGCGAGCTGGTCGGCTACCGCGAGCACAAGGGCCGGCTCTACGAGCTGCGCGAGAGGCAGGTCGCGCAGATGCGGCAGCGCGTCGGCATGGTGTTCCAGAGCTTCAACCTCTTCCCGCACATGACGGTGACGGAGAACATCATCGAGGCGCCGATCCGGGTGAAGGGCGTGAAGCCGCCCCTGGCCCGCAGCCGGGCCCAGGCCCTGCTGGAGCGTGTCGGCCTCGGGGACAAGGGCGGCATGTACCCGGCTCAGCTTTCGGGCGGACAGCAGCAGCGGGTGGCGATCGCGCGCGCCCTGGCGATGGAGCCGGAGCTGATGCTATTCGACGAGCCCACCTCCGCCCTCGATCCGGAGCTGGTGGGCGAGGTCCTGGCGGTGATGAAGGACCTTGCGCGCTCCGGCATGACGATGATCGTGGTGACGCACGAGATGGCCTTCGCCCGCGAGGTCGGCGACGACCTGGTCTTCATGGACGAGGGCATGATCGTGGAGCGCGGGCATCCGCGCAGCGTCCTGGCCGCGCCGCAGCAGCCCCGGACACGCGATTTCCTGGCGCGGGTGCTGTGACGCGGCCTTCCCGGGCGGGATGATCCGCCCGGTGTGATGTCAGCCTTCGCGCCGCGCCGGCACGCGCCCGGCGGCGTGGTCGCCGGCGCTCATGGTGGGCAGGTCGAAGCGCTGGCGGGTGCCGGCATAGCCGTGTCCGCCCATGCGGCCCACGGCATCGATGATTGCGGGGTCGATGTGCAGCCGCTCGTCCACCGCATCGGCGCGCAGATGTGCGTGGAGGACTTCGCCCAGCACGATCTCGCGGGAATTGCCGATTTCCAGGAAGGAATGCAGGCGGCATTCCAGAGCGGCGGGGGCGCGGGCGATCCAGGGGCAGGCGACGGCATGGCCGGGGCGGATTTCCAGCCCGGCCGCGGCCAGCTCGTCCACGCCCGGGGCGAAGGGGGTGGCGCAGACATTCATCGCCTCCACCAGCGCATCGGAGACGATGTTGACGGTGAAGCAGCCCGTGTCGCGGATGTTGCGGCCGGTGTCCTTCGGCGAGCCGTCGGCGCGGAACTCGATGCCCAGGGCCACGATGGCGGGATCGGCGGACAGGCAGTTGAAGAAGGAGAAGGGCGCCGCGTTCGCGCGCCCGTCCGCCCCGATCGTCGTCACCAGCGCGATGGGGCGTGGCACGACGCTGCCGATCAGGATCTTGTAGCGTTCGCGCGGGGACAGGGCGGCGAAGTCGAAGCCCAGGCTGTCGGTGGTGCTGTCGGTGGTGCTCTCCGTGGTGCCGGTGGTGTCGCTCATGTCTTGTTCCTTCGGCATCGTCGCCGGACCAGGCGGAGGGGTCGTCCGACGGGGGACACCGGATCGTTCCGGTGCGCTCCGTGCGGGAGGCTCCGGGATGCCATCGACGGCGGCCCTCCGGCAAGCTCCGGCGCGCCGGCTTGAATCCCGGGGATCGCCGGCGCTTCATGGCGGCCCACGGCCGGGTGCTTCCGGCCCGCCATCGACCTGCCTGTTGCCCCATCTGGAGGAAACGCCCCGCATGACGCATGACCTGCTGCTCCGGAACGTCCGGCCCATGGGGGGCGAGGCCACCGACGTGCTGGTCCGTGGCGGGCACGTGGCCGCCTGGGGCGCCGGTCCGGATGCTCCCCTGGAGGCGCCCGGCGTGCCGGTGGAGGATGGCGCCGGGGCGTTGCTGATCCCCGGCTTCGTCGAGGCGCACACCCATCTCGACAAGTCGCTCTGGGGCATGGGCTGGCGCCGGCACCAGGCCGGACCGCGGCTGATCGACAAGATCGAGACCGAGCGCCGGCTGAAGAAGGAATGGGACATCGACCCGGCCCGCCAGTCGGCGCGGCAGGTGGTGCAGTCGCTGCGCATGGGCACGACGCATATCCGCACGCATGTGGATGTGGACGATGCGGTGGGCCTCGCGGGCATGGAGGGCGTGCTCGCCACCCGGGCCGCCTATGCCGGGGTGATGGAGATCGAGACCGTCGCCTTCCCGCAATCCGGGGTGATGGTCCGCCCGGGGGTGGCGGAGCTGATGGAACAGGCGATGCGCATGGGCGCGGATGTGGTGGGCGGGCTCGATCCCTGTGCCATCGACCGCGACCCGAAGGGGCAGCTCGATCTGGTCTTCGGGCTGGCCGAGCGCTTCGGCAAGCCGGTGGACATCCACCTGCACGAGCCCGGCCAGCTCGGCGCCTTCAGCCTGGAGCTGATCATCGAGCGCACCCGGGCGCTGGGCATGGAGGGGCAGGTGACGGTGAGCCATGCCTTCTGCCTGGGCGATCCGGACCCGGCACTGGTGAACCCGCTGCTGGAACGGATCGCGGCGCTGGACATCGCCATCGCCACCACCGCGCCCGCCAGCCGCCCCGTGCCCGCCGCCGCCACGCTGCGCGGCCTGGGCATCCGGCTCTGCGCCGGCTCCGACGGCATCCGCGACACCTGGGGCCCCTATGGCAATGCGGACATGCTGGAGCGGGCGATGCTGATCGGGCTGCGCAACAACTTCCGCCGTGACGAGGAGGTGGAGATGGCGCTGGACATCTGCACCCGGGGCGGCGCCGGGGTCATGCGGCTGGAGGCCTATGGGGTCGAGCCCGGCTGCCGGGCGGATCTCGTGCTGGTGGACGGGGAATCGCTGGCCGAGGCCGTGGCCGCCCGTCCGCCGCGGCGCCTCGTGGTCAAGCGCGGCCGGGTGGTGGCACGCAACGGCGTGTCCCTGGTCGAGTCGCCCTGACCGTGCCCGCTGCCCGCCCCACCGCGATGTGAATTCCGCCCCCTCCCCGCCCCCGGCATGGTCCGGCACCGCCCCCGGCAGGCGGCGCCGGCCGCCCTTCCTGGGCGGCGCGGGCGAGTTTCACGGCGGAAAGGCGAGGCGCATGGCTCAGGACCGCAGTCACAAGACCATGCTCGGCAACCACCGGCTGAGCCCCGAGACGCTGATGCTGGGCTATGGCTATGACCCGGCCCTGTCGGAAGGCGCGGTGAAGCCGCCGGTCTTCCTCACCTCCACCTTCGTCTTCCGCTCGGCGGAGGAAGGGCGGGACTATTTCGACGTGGTGGCCGGGCGCAAGCCGGCGCCGGAGGGCGGGGCGGGCCTCGTCTATTCCCGCTTCAACCACCCGAACAGCGAGATCGTGGAGGAGCGGCTGGCCCTCTACGAGGGGGCGGAGGGTGGACTGCTCTTCGCCTCCGGCATGGCCGCGATCGCCACCACCATCCTGGCCCATGCGCGGCCGGGGCAGGTCATCCTGCACAGCCAGCCGCTCTATGGCGGCACGGAAACGCTGCTGGCCCGCACCCTGGCGGAATACGGCATCCTGGCCGAAGGCTTTTCCCAGGGCACCGATGCCGGCGCCATCCGCGCCGCGGCGGACCGCGCCATGGCGCGTGGCCCGGTGGCGATGATCCTGGCCGAGACCCCTTCCAACCCGCTGAACACGCTGGTGGACCTCGCCCTGCTCCGGGAGGAGGCCGGGCGCGTCGGGGCTGCCCAAGGGGCAACCCGGGGCGGGAAGCGCCCGCTGCTGGTCTGCGACAACACCCTGCTCGGCCCGGTCTTCCAGACGCCCTTGGTCCAGGGGGCGGATATCTCCGTCTATTCGCTGACCAAGTATGTCGGCGGGCACAGCGACCTGATCGCCGGGGCGGCGCTGGGGTCGCGCGCGGTGCTGCAGCCGGTGCGGCTGCTGCGCGGCGCCATCGGCACGCAGCTCGACCCGCATTCCTGCTGGATGATCGGCCGCTCGCTGGAAACGCTGTCGCTGCGGATGCGGGCGGCGGCGGCCAATGCCGAGGCGGTGGCGGAGTTCCTGTCCGGCCATCCGCATGTGAGCCGGGTGCACGCGCTGGGACCGGACCGGGGCGACGAGGCGACGCGACGGGTCTATGCAGCGCAGTGCAGCGGCCCCGGCTCGACCTTCAGCATCGAGCTGCGGGGCGGGCAGGCCGAGGCCTTCCGCATGCTCAACGCGCTGCGGGTCTTCAAGCTGGCGGTCAGCCTGGGCGGGACGGAATCGCTGATCAGCCACCCGGCCTCCACCACCCATTCCGGCGTGCCGGCGGAGGTGCGGGCGCGGATCGGCGTCACCGACGGGCTGGTGCGGCTGAGCATCGGCATCGAGAACCCGGACGACCTGATCGCCGATCTCGCCCAGGCGCTGGCGACGCTGGACGACTGACCGCCCGCCCCCATGCGGGAGACCACGGGCCGGGGCGGCGGCCCTGGCCAAGCCGGGCCGTTCATGCAAAGGGTTCGCAACAACTTCGCGGCCTCTCGTCGCCCCGGCCGGGCGCGAGGCCACCGGAAAGGCGTTGCGCCATGCCCGAGACATCCTCTCCCCCCTGCCCGCCCCGCCGGGCCGTGCTGCGCCACGGGCTGGCCCTGGCTCTTTCGGGCTTTGCTGCCCCGCTGGCGGCCCCCGCCGTGTTGCGGGCGCAGGAGGCACCCCGCGCGCGTGACCTGCTGGGCCGGGAGATCGCCCTGAAGCAGCCGGCCCGCCGGATCGCCCTGGGCCAGGGGCGCCATCTCGCGGTGCTGAACCTGCTGCATCCCGATCCGGCCAGCCTTGTGGTCGGCTGGGCGGATGACATGCGCCGGGGCGAAGGGGCGGAGTACCGGGCCTATCTGAGCCGCTTCCCGGCGCTGGACAGCCTGCCGGTGCTGGGCTTCTCCACCGGGGTCGGGGTGCTGGAGCAACTGCTCACGGTGAGGCCGGACCTCCTGCTGCTGAGCCGCCGCAACGTCGCCGGCCTGGGCGGCGATGGGGCGGCCGCCAGTTTCTTCGCGCCGCTGGAGGCGGCGGGGGTCGCCGTGGCGGTGGTGGACTTCTTCGTCCGCCCGCTGCGCGACACGGAGCCGAGCCTGGAGATCCTGGGCCGGCTGCTGGGGCGGGAGGAACAGGCCGGCGCCTTCCTGGACTTCTACCGCGCGCGCATGCAGGCGGTGCAGGCGCGCCTCGCCGGGATCGGGGAGAACCGCCCCCGCGTGATGATGCACGCCCATGCCGGGGGGCTCGCCTGCTGCTTCTCGCCGGGCCGGGGCGTCTATGACGACTTCATCCGCTTCGCCGGCGGGCACAATATCGGCGCGGACAGCATCGCCACCGAGACCGGCCAGCTCAGCCTGGAATACGTGCTGACCCAGGACCCGAAGGTCTATATCGCCACCGGCGGCCCCTATGGCGGGCGCGGCGGGGTCAGCCTGGGAGCCGGGGTCGATCCCGCCCTGGCGCGGTCGAGCCTGGCGCAGGTGGTCGAGAGCCAGCACCTTTCCGGCCTCGGCGCCGTGAAGCAGGGCCGGGCCCATGCGCTCTGGCACGCCTTCAACGACTCGCCGACCCATCTGATGGCCATCGAGGCCATGGCGCGCTGGTTCCATCCGGAGGCGACGGACGGCATCGACCCCGCCGCCACGCTGGCGGCGATGAACCGGCGATTCGCTGCCGTGCCGATGCAGGGGACCTACTGGACCGACCTGGGCGCCTAGGCTTTTTCCGGCCCGGGTGCCGCGCCCGGCGGATGGTGCGGTGCTTTCCCGGCCGGCCCGCATGCGGACCATTGTGGAGGTGGCGACATTCTTGCTCTGCTCCCCGTCGCGGGGCCGGTTCATCCCGGCCCTGGGGGACAGCGAGGGGGTACACACCCGATGGACGACCAGACCAACCGCGCCAATCTCGTCCGGCGCGGATTTTTCGGGCTTTCGGCACTTGGCGCCGCGATGGGGACGGGCCTTGGCCTGCTGACGCCCAAAGCGGCGCATGCCCAGGCGGCGGGCAGGAGCAAGCTGCAGGTGGTGAAGGACCGCGGCAAGCTGATCGTCGGCACCGGCAGCACCAACCCGCCCTGGCATTTCGAGGACTCCAGCGGGAAGCTGGTGGGCATGGACATCGACCTCGCCCGGCTGCTGGCGAAGAACCTGTTCGACGACTACGACAAGGTGGAGTTCGTGCTGCAGGGCTCCGATGCCCGCATCCCGAGCCTGGTCACCGACAAGGTGGACATCGTGGTGCAGTGGATGACCGTCACCGGCGGCCGCGCGCAGCAGGTGGAGTTCACCATCCCCTATTACCGCGAGGGCGTGACGCTGCTGATGCTGGCGCGCGGCGGCAAGTACAAGACCTTCGACGAGCTGAAGGCCGCCGGCAGCGCCGTCACCATCGGCGGCATGCAGAACGTCTTCCTGGAGGAATGGGTCCACAAGGCCCTGCCGCAGGCGAAGGTCGATGCCTTCGAGAGCCCCGACGCCGCGATCCAGGCCCTGAACGCCCGCCGCATCGACGCCTCGATGCAGGACCAGTCCGCCGCGCGCTGGCTGATGCAGCAGGCGCCCGGCCGCTTCGTCGATGCCGGCTATGGCTGGATGCCGAACTCCTATGCCTCCGCCGTCAAGCCGGGCGACCAGGTGTGGCTGAACTACGTCAACACCGTGTACAAGGAGGCCATGATGGGCGTCGATTTCGACTACTTCGCCGCCTCCTACAAGAAGTGGTTCGGCATCGAGCTGCCGACGCCCAAGGTCGGCTTCCCGTCCGAGTTCTCCTGACCCTCCCGCCGCCCCGCCGGAGCCTTCCGGCGGGGCCCGCATCCTTTTGCACGCAGCGACCGGGACAGGCATGATCGACTACCATTTCGACTGGTCCGTCATCTGGCGGAACTGGGACCGTTTCGCGGCCTCGCTCGGCCTGGGGCTGGGGCTGGCGCTCGCCTCGCTCGCCATCGGCACGGCGATCGGCCTCTTCTGCGCCATGGGGCGTGTCTATGGGCCGCGCTGGATCAGCTGGCCGGTCTGGACCTATGTGGAGGTCATCCGCAACACGCCGCTGCTGCTGTTGGTCTTCTTCATCTATTTCGGCCTGCCGGAGCTGGGCATCTACTGGCTGGACAAGATCCAGTCCTTCATCCTCACTTTGTCCATCTATGCCGGCGCCTATATGTGCGAGGTCTTCCGCGCCGGCCTCGGCACGGTGCCGCGGCAGTACATGGAGGCGGCCAAGGCCATCGGCATGCGGCCCTGGCAGCGGCAGCGCTACGTCATCCTGCCCGTGACCTTCCGCATCACCCTGCCGGCGATCAGCAACAACCTGATCTCGCTGTTCAAGGACACCTCGCTCGCCGCCGCCATCGCGGTGCCGGAGCTGACCTTCACGGCGCGGCAGATCAACGCCAACACCTTCCGCGTGATGGAATCCTGGCTCACCGCCAGCGCGCTCTACCTCGTCACCGCCTATGCGATCGCCCTGCTGCTGCGGCAGGTCGAGCGCCGCTATGCCGTGATCCGCTGAGGGGGACGGAAGATGGATCTCGACCTCTTTTTCGAACAGGCCTGGCTCGCCCGCTTCTCGCTGCTTTCGGGGCTCCAGGTCACCATCGCCACCTCGCTGCTCAGTATCCTCCTCGCCACCCTGGCCGGGCTGGCGATGGGGGCCGTGCTCGCCTATGCCTGGGCCCCCTTCCGCTGGCTGGCGCGGGCCTATGTGGATTTCATGCGCGGCATCCCGGTGCTGGTGCTGATCCTCTTCACCTTCTACGGGCTGGCGCTGTTCAAGGTGAACGTCACCCCCTTCGCCGCCGGGGTGATCGCGCTGTCCGCCTTCGCCACGGCACATGTGGCGGAGAATCTGCGCGGCGCGCTGCAATCCGTGCCCGCCGGGCAGATGGAGGCGGCCAAGGCCATCGGCCTGACCTTCTCGAAGCGCCTCTGGTACGTGATCATCCCGCAGGCGGTGCGCCGCGCCCTGCCGCCCTGGGTGAACATCTGCCTGGAGATCGTGAAGGGCTCCACGCTGCTCTCGGTGATCGGCGTGGTCGAGCTGCTGCTGGCGACGCAGCAGGCGATCTCGCGCAACTACATGATCATCCAGTTCTATCTCCTGGCGGCGATCCTCTACCTGATCGTCAACTTCGCCATCGCCCAGCTTGGCGCGCTGCTGGAGCGGCGCTTTTCCTATATCCGCAGTTGAGGTCCCCCATCATGAGCCAGAGCGACGGCGCCCAGCCCCTTCTCCGCGCGCGCGACGTGCACAAGAGCTTCGGTTCGGTGGAGGTGCTGAAGGGTATCGATCTCGAAGTGGGCCAGGGCCAGGTGGTGTCGCTGATCGGCGCCTCCGGCTCCGGCAAGACCACCTTCCTGCGCTGCGTGAACCTGCTGGAGGAACATGACGGCGGCGAGATCCTGCTGGATGGGGACCCGATCGGCTATCGCGTCGAGAACGGGCGGCGCCGGCGGCTGAGCGAGGCCGCGGTTTCCGCCCAGCGCGCCCGCATCGGCATGGTGTTCCAGAGCTTCAACCTCTTCCCGCACCTGACGGCGGAGGAGAACGTGATGCTCGGCCTCGTCCGCGTTCTGGGCAAGGGAAAGGCGGAGGCGCGCGACATCGCCGGGCACTGGCTGGACCGCGTGGGCCTGGGGCCGCGGCGCGGGCATTATCCCTACCAGCTTTCCGGCGGGCAGCAGCAGCGCGTGGCCATCGCCCGCGCCGTCGCCATGCAGCCGCGCCTGCTGCTCTTCGACGAGGTGACCTCCGCCCTCGATCCGGAGCTGGTGGCCGAGGTGCTGGGTGTGATGCAGAACCTCGCCGAGAGCGGCATGACCATGCTCCTGGTCAGCCACGAGATGCTCTTCGTGCGCGACGTGTCGCACCATGTCGTCTTCATGGATGGCGGCCGCGTCGCCCAGGCCGGGCCGCCGAAGGAAATCTTCGGCAACCCGTCCAGCGACAGGCTGCGGAGCTTCCTCGGGCGCTTCCACGGCATCTTCGGGACTATGGGCTGACCCGGCCGCCGGTCGCGGCGCCTCGTTTCCGGCGTCGCTCTGTCCCCGGGGGATAAGGCTCCGCCGTCGACGCAGTGCGTCGCCCCCCCCCCGGACCCCCTTATCCGCCAGGACGCTGCGCGCCCTGGACCCCATTCGTTGGCGCTCACTGCGGCCGGATCGCGCCGGAGAGCATCGCTCTCCGGCAGGCTGCCGGTGCCACCAGCGCGGAGAAGGCGTTTTCTTGTTTTTGGGAGCCCCGCCGATCCACCTGCGCCCGGGATCGGAGGTCAGGCCGACGGTTACCACAGGCGCCAACTCAAGCCCGGGGTCTGGGGACCGGCTTCGGTCCCCAGCGGTGTGGGGGTCTCGGGGTCGAGGCGGCGCCTTGCCCCCGGCGGGCAACCACGACGTGCAAGGACGATCAGGCGAAGGCGATGCCGCTGTGGATACCGTCACTGCCGGTGTTCGCCATGGTCAGCGACTGGTGCTCCACGCTCTCGGACACCGCCAGCAGCACGCCTCCGCGCGACAGGGCATGGGTTTCCAGCAGGTTCAGGAAGAAGGCATGGCCGCCCGCATCCGGTTCACGGTGCAGGGCGGTGTGGTAGAGGCCGGTGACGAAGGCTTCGTCGCTCTGCTGTCCGTGCAGTGCGTTCCATTCCGGCGTGGTCAGCCAGAGGTCCGGTAGTTGCGCGAAGGTGAACAACTGCCCCTTCACCGCCGTCACCCAGTTCTCAAGGCCCTCCCGGTCCGGCAAGCGCCCGAAGGCGGCGTCGTAGAGGCGGGCGATGGGCACCGCCGCTTGGTCGGGAACCCAGATCCCCGCCTCGACCTGGCTGGCGGTGCTGGCACGGTTCTCCCGCCCCTCGGAGATGGAAAGCAGGGCCTGTTCCAGCCCTTCCGACGAGAAGGCGGATCGCGCGGCGATGCCGGCTGACGCCGTTCCGTAGACGTTGCTCTCGATCCTTGCCAGGACGCCGGCCGCGTCCGTCGCGCCCCCCGCCTGGAATTCGGGGCTGGCCAGGAAGTTGTGCGCCAGGGTCTCCAGGCTGCCCCCCGCCGCCAGGAAGGCGAGGTGGTGCTGCAACCCGCCCGGGTCCGGCGCCCGGTTCAGGACGGCTTTGTAGAGCCGGACGACCTGCGCCGCGGCGTCGTCGGCGTCGAAGACCAGTCTTCCATCCGTCAGCGCGACGACATCCAGCGCCGCGGCGTGATAGGCGGTGCCGCCATGCAGGATGGTGACGCCGCCGCTGGCGTCGCTCACCTGGACCTCCCGCAGCCCTGTCGCGTGCAGGGCGGCGACGCTCTGGCCCGTGGCATCCTGGGTGACGGACAGGGCCTGCAACGCCGCGGCGGTCACGGCCACGCCGGCGGCGGGGGCCCAGACCGGCAGGCCCTGGTCGTCATAGACCGCGTTGCCCTGGCCCGGGCCGCTGCTGTCCGCCAGGCGGCCATAGCCCCAGCCATAGTAGAGGGTCCCACCCGTCAGTGGCAGGTCCGACGCGAAATCCAGCCGCAGCGTGTCGCCATCCACGACCGTGACATGCGTGGCGGCGATGGAGGTGCCGTCCGACAGCCGGACCGTCCAGCCCAGGCCGGAGGCCGCCGCATCGCCGAGGGCGGCGAAGGCATGGGCGCCGTCATGCTGCACATCGACGGTCAGGCTGGTGGCGCCGATGCGCTGCGCCCAGATGACCTCCGGCCCCTCGTTGTCGATGTTGCCCTGTGCCAGCGCGACCGGCGATCCCGGCAGGGCATATTCCGACCAGCCCTCCGCGATGCTGAGGGCGGCGCGCTGGATCACCAGGGCGGCGTCGCTGGCCGACATGTGCCCGCCGCCATATTCCGTGGTGGCGGCGTTGGCGTCGAGGTTGTCGAAGCTCATGTCCAGGTCGAGGGCCCGGGCGGCGATCGTGGCGTTGAAGCCCGCATCGGCGGCCAGCTTCTCCATGACCGTGCGGATCGCCTGGAGGCCGTCGGGGGCGTAGCTGCGATAGGGGATCGCGCTGACGAAGTCGTAGGACATGTCCAGCGCCGAGTCGCCGAAGGCCGCGCGCAGCAGCGCGGCGTCGTAGCGGACCGCGCTTTCCCACATCGCCGCCGCGGCGGCCGCGGTGAGGCTGCCGTTCTGGATGTCGTGCTGCAGGGTCAGGCTGTCGGTCTCGTTGTGCAGCCAGAGCACGGTGGTGGGATTGTCCCGCAGGTCGGCGGAAAGGCCCTGGACGTAGTTCAGCAGCCGCTGTTCCACCGTGCCGGCCGTCCAGCCCTGCTGCCAGTCGCCGTTCACTGCCGTCAGCCAGTCGCCGAGGAAGCCGGTGGCGCCCTGGATGGTGGTGGCCGAGCTGTCGGCGCTGAGTGGCCCGGCCAGGATATGGACCTGGTTCTGGACGCCGTCGAAGCCGAGGAGCGCCTCGACCGCCTGTTTCAGCTTGTTCGCGCCGCCGAAATTGAGTGCCAGGAGCTCAGCATTGGACTGGCCCCTTACCAGAATATTGAGATCCAATGTCTTGCTCCCGCAAGAATTTCATTGGATCTTTCTTATGGGCGCCGAATGTAGTTTCCCTTAACCACGATATATCTGGGACATTCCATTGAATTCTCTTTTTGTGCGGCCTGTTTGTTCAGTATTTTTTCAATCTTCCCTGGATGACGACTTCCTGCCCCGTCGGTTCATGCGGCGTGGACCCGATTCGCGAAACCGAGAGGCTTTCCTCAGTCGCGCGCCTGTGGGTGGAAACGGGGTTGTGGCGCGTCAGCGCGGCCTGTCCGTCAGGCTCGAATGAACCCATCCCCAGGGCTGATCCGCCCCCACCTGATACCAGCCGCCCAGGGCTTCCCGGAAGACGGACAAGGCGGTGCCGCGCGGCAGGGTGCGCAAGACCTGCGACTGGTTCCGCGGTTCGGTGCGCAGGTTGCCGGCCTGCCTCATCGCGATCCTCGCGATGACCGGCTCTTCCGCGCGCCGGGGCTCCACACGGGCTTCCGTACCGGGTGCGCCCCGCTCGCCGGCCGGCTCCGGTGCGACGGGCGCGGCAGCCGGCAGGCGGGCCCCTGGGCGGGGTTCATCCGTTCCCGGTCCCGTCTCCGGGGCTGGAGGGATGGAACCGGAGCTGGCGGAAGGAACCGGCCGCGCCGGTACAGGCTGGGCGGGGAAGGCCTGAGGGGGGAGAGGCTGAGGGGGGAGAGGCTGGGTGGGCGCGGGGGAGAGCATGGTCCGGACGGCCTCCACCCCCTCCCCGGGAAGCAGCATCCAGCCACCGGCCATCACCCCGGCGCAGACCAGCAGGCCGGCCAGCCAGCCCCTGCCGGGGCGGGAGGCGGGCGGATGGGAGCCCTCGGGATCGGAAAGCGGTGCGGGGCGGTCGGCCAGTTGCTCCGCCCAGCGCCCCCGGGAAGCCTGGGAGGTCGAGAGGAGCCGCTGGACCGCCATCAGGGTGGCCCGCAGCTTCGCCGGGTCGGGATGGTCAGCCTGGAGCTGCGTCCGGATGTCGAGCAGCAGGAACTCGACATTGGCACGGGCGGGATAAGGGATGGAATCCAGCCGGCCGGCGATGTCATCGACCGTCGCCAGGACCTTGAGGGCCTCGAAGCGCCGCTTTGCCGTCTGTCCAGCCTGTGCGTCCGGCTCTGCCGTGTCTGATCCCCATCCCGGTCGCGCATCCTGCTGGAACATAGTCACCCCTTAATCTTCCCAGAGTAGTAGAAGGATCGTCGCTGCAACTCGCGATCCGCCCGCAAGAAAACGGATTGGAATTCCTCCTCGCCATTCCAACCTTGGATTTCGGGCAACCTAAAAACAGACTCCGGGCCTGGGTGCAAACTTCATCTTGCCGTGGCGGGAATTCTTCGGGTGTTCATGACCTCCCCCACAGCGGGGCCGAACGAGGCAGTGGGCCAGGGCGGCGGTGGGAACAGGACAGAGGGTTCCAGCGCCGCCGGCATGGGGGCTGGGGAGGCGTGCCTGCGGGGCCAGGGGCCTCGGGGTGGGACGGTTCCGGGGAACCGTCCCTTGTTGCAGGGTGCCCCCGGGGGCCTCAGCCCTTCTGGGGCATGCCCTGCGGCACCACGGTCTTCACGATGGAGGCGTCCAGCGCCTCGTAATCGCCATAGCCGATGGTGGCGTAGAGTTCCGCGCGGGTCTGCATGCGGTCCACCATCTTCTGCGTGCCGCCGTCGCGGCGGATGGCGGCGTAGAGCTCCTCCTGCGCCTTGTTCGCGACGCGGAGCGAGGAGACGGGCCAGATCACCATGGAATAGCCCATCTCCTCGAACTCGCTGGCCGTGAAGAAGGGCGTGCGGCCGAACTCGGTCATGTTGGCCAGCAGCTTCGCCCCCGGCATGCGGCGGGCGAACTCGCGGAACATCTCGGCATTGGTCAGCGCCTCGGGGAAGATCGCGTCCGCCCCGGCCTCCAGGTAGAGCTTCGCCCGCGCCACGGCGCCGTCGATGCCCTCGCTGGCCGCCGCGTCGGTGCGCGCCACCAGCACGAGGTTCCGGCGGGCATGGGCGGCGGCGGCCACCTTCGCCGCCATGTCATGCGCGTCGGCCAGCTTCTTGTCGTTCAGGTGCCCGCATTTCTTGGGCAGGAGCTGGTCCTCGATATGCACCGCCCCGGCGCCCGCCTCCTCGAAGGCGCGGACCATGTGCATGACGTTCAGCGCCTCGCCATAGCCCGTGTCCCCATCCACCAGCAGCGGCAGGCCGGAGGCGCGGGCGATCTGGCGGATGAAGAAGCAGACCTCGTCCACCGTGATGATGCCGAGATCCGGCAGGCCCATCGAGGCGGTCATGGCCGCGCCGGACAGGTACAGCCCCTCGAAGCCCGCAGCCCTCGCCTGCAGGGCCGCCTGGCCGTTATGCGCGCCGGGAAGCTGCAGGATGCCGGGGCCGTCCAGCAGGGCGCGGAAGCGCTCCCCGGCCGGACGGTCGGGGAGGTCCCTGGCGGTGAGATAGGTCAAGACAGGCTCTCCCGCTTCTCCAGCGGCACGAAGGGGCGGTCCTCCGGGCCGGTGTAGTTGGCATTGGGGCGGATGATCTTGTTGTCCACCCGCTGTTCCAGCACATGGGCGGACCAGCCGGCGGTGCGGGCGATGACGAAGAGCGGCGTGAACATCGCCGTCGGCACGCCCATCATGTGGTAGGAGACGGCCGAGTACCAGTCGAGGTTCGCGAACATCCGCTTGGTGTCCGCCATCACCGCCTCGATGCGCTCGGCGATGCGGAACATCTTCATCGAGCCGACCTGCCGCGACAGGTCCTCCGCCACCTGTTTGATCACTGCGTTGCGCGGGTCGGAGACGGTGTAGACCGGGTGGCCGAAGCCGATCACCACCTCCTTGTTCTCGACGCGGCGACGGATATCGGCCTCGGCCTCGTCCGGATCGGCGTAGCGCTTCTGCACGGCGAAGGCGAACTCGTTGGCGCCGCCATGCTTGGGCCCGCGCAGGGCGCCGATGCCGCCGGCGATGGCGGAATAGAGATCGGAGCCGGTGCCCGCGATCACCCGGCAGGTGAAGGTGGAGGCGTTGAACTCGTGCTCCGCATAGAGGTTCAGCGAGGTGTGCATCGCCCGCACCCATTCCGCCGAGGGCTCGCGCCCGTGCAGGAGGTGCAGGAAATGGCCGCCGATGCTGTCGTCGTCCGTCTCGACCTCGATGCGCCGGCCGTTCTGCGAGAAGTGGTGCCAGTAGAGCAGCATCGAGCCGAGCGAGGCCATCAGCCGGTCGGCGATGTCGCGCGCGCCGCTGGGGTTGTGGTCCTCCTGTTCCGGCAGGGCGCAGCCCAGCGCCGAAACGCCGCTGCGCATCACATCCATCGGATGCGAGGCGGCGGGCAGCGCCTCCAGCACCTGCTTCACCGCGGCGGGGATGCCGCGCCAGGAGCGCAGCTTGGCCTTGTAGCCGCGCAGCTCCGCCTCGGTGGGCAGGGAGCCGTGGACGAGGAGATAGGCGATCTCCTCGAACTCGCACTGCGCCGCGATCTCCAGGATGTCGTAGCCGCGGTAGTGCAGGTCGTTGCCGCTGCGCCCCACGGTGCAGAGCGCGGTGTTGCCGGCGACGACGCCGGACAAGGCGACGGACTTCTTGGGCTTCGGCGTGGTGGTCCCGCTCATGGCCTCTCCTCCCTTACCCGTTCCAGCCGAAGATGCCGCGCCGCTCGTTGCGCGCCAGACCGCCCTGCGGCAGCGCGACGGTCAGCCCGGCGAGCTCCTCCGCCCGCAGATCCGGCAGGCGCTGCGCCAGGGCGAGGAAGCGTTCCGCCTCCGCCGCGTCGAGGATGCCCTCGGTCAGCGTGCGGAACTTGCGGATGTAGTCCGGCCGCTTCCAGGGTGTGGCGCCCAGGCTGTGCGCGTTGGCCACGCCCAGCTCGTCGCTGATCGTGCTGCCGTCCTTCATCCGGATGGTGATGCGGCCGCCGAAGGCCTTCACCGCCGGATCATGCGTGTGGTAGCGCTCGGTCCATTGCGGGTCCTCCACCGTGCGGATCTTGTGCCAGAGCCGCACCGTGTCGGGGCGGCGCGCCCGCTCCGGGGCATAGGAGCGCACATGGTGCCATTCGCCGTCCTGCAGGGCGACGGCGACGATGTACATGATGGAATGGTCCAGCGTTTCGCGCGACGCCTCCGGATCCATCTTCTGCGGGTCGTTGGCGCCGGTGCCGATGACGTAGTGCGTGTGGTGGCTGGTCTCGATCAGGATGTCGTCCACGTCGTCCCAGTCCTTCACCTTCCTGCCCATGCGGAAGGCGAGGTCGATCAGCGCCTGGGACTGGTATTCCGCCGAATGCTCCTTGGTGTAGGTGTCGAGGATGGCGCGCTTGGCCTCGCCCCGGCCCGGCAGCGGCACGCGGTAATGCGCGTCCCTGCCGTCCAGCATCCAGGCGATCACGCTGTCCTCGCCCTCGTAGATCGGGCTCGGCGCGCCCTCCCCCAGCATGGCGCGGTCCACCGCCTCCACCGCCAGCTTGCCGGCATGAGAGGGGGCGAAGGCCTTCCAGGAGCTGATCTCGCCCTTGCGGCTCTGCCGCGTGGCCGTGGTCACGTGCAGCGCCTGCTGCACCGCCTGGTAGATCGTGGCGGTGTCCAGCCCCAGCAGCGTGCCGATGCCCGCCGCCGCCGAGGGGCCCAGATGCGCGACATGGTCGATCTTGTGCTTGTGCAGGCTGATCGCCTTCACGAGATCGACCTGGATCTCGTAGCCGGTGGCGAGGCCGCGGATCAGCGCCTTGCCGTCCGCGCCGCATTGCTGTGCCACGGCAAGGATGGGCGGGATGTTGTCGCCGGGATGGGAATATTCCGCCGCCAGGAAGGTGTCGTGGTAGTCCAGCTCCCGCACCGCCGTGCCGTTCGCCCAGGCGGCCCATTCCGCATGGACGCGGACATCCGGCCCCAGGCCGAAGACGGTGGCGCCGCCCGCGCGGGGATGGGCCAGCGCCTCGGTGCGGGCCGTGGTGACCGGGTGGCGGTTGATCGCGGCGATGGCGACCGAGGCGTTGTCGATGATCCGGTTGACGATCATCTCGGAGACGTCCGCCTCGACCGCCACCGGGTCGGCGGCCACCTCGGCGATCTTCCAGGCCAGTTGTTCTTCCCGCTTCAGCCGGTCGGCCTCGGGATGCACGCGCACGTCATGGATCTGCATGGGCTGACCCTCACTCCCTGGTATTTTGCGAAGTTTGTCATGACGCCCCTGGGAGGTCAGCCCGGCTTTCGGCATAATCGTGCCATTCCCGGCGGATGGTTTGTGAAGTCTGTGAAGGCCCCGCAACGGCAGGACAGGAAGATCTTCGCTGGCGACCGGCTGCGGCGGCTGCGCCTGGGGCGCGGGCTGAGCCAGGCGGCGCTGGCGGAACGGCTCGGCATCTCGCCCAGCTATCTGAGCCAGATGGAGGCGGACCAGCGCCCCCTCACCGCCCGGCTGCGCCGCCGCGCGGCGGAACGGCTGGGCGTGCCGGAAGGGCTGTTCGGCGAGGAGCGGGACGAACGCCTCGCCGACAACCTGCGCGAGGCTTGCGGCGACGCGCTCTTCGGCAAGGGCACCGTTTCGCCGGAGGAGGCCCGGGCGGCGGTGCGCGCCGCGCCGGAGGTGGCGGACCGCTTCCTCACCCTGTACCGCGCCTATCTGGCCCTGAGCGAGCAGCACCAGGAGCTGCACGACCGCATCGCCGCCAGGAGGGAAGCCGGCGGGGAATCCGGCGGGGAGACCGGCGAGGATTTCGCCGCCGTGCCGCATTTCCCCTATGACGATGTCGGGGACTGGGTGCAGTCGCGCAACAACCACTTCGACCGGCTGGACCGCGCCGCCGAGGCGCTGGCGGAACGGCTGAGCCCCGATGGCGTCATCACCCAGGAGCATCTGGCCCGCCACCTGCGCGACCGGCACGGGATCGCCATCGCCGAGGTGCCGGGCCTGCTGGCCCAGGGCACGGTCTGGCGGCTGCAAAGGCGGGAGGGGCAGCTCCTCCTCGCCAAGGAGGCCGCCCCGGCCAGCCGGCTCTTCTGGATGGCGCATGTGGTCGCCCTGCTGGACCAGCGCGGGCTGATCCTGGCCGAGATCCGCGCTGCCGGCCTCGCCAGCGCCGAGGCGCGCGCCCTGGCGCGGATCGGGCTGGCCAACTATTTCGCCGGGGCGCTGCTGATGCCCTACGAGCCCTTCCTGCGCGAAGCCGAGCTGCTGCGCTATGACATCGAGCAGTTGCAGACGCGTTTCGGTGCCAGCTTCGAGCAGGTCTGCCACCGGCTCAGCACGCTCCAGCGGCCGGGCCGTCCCGGCATCCCCTTCTTCCTGGTCAAGACCGACATCGCCGGCAATGTGCTGAAGCGCAGCAGCGCCACGCGCTTCCGCTTCGCGCGCTTCGGCGGCCCCTGCCCGCTCTGGAACGTGTACCGCACCTTCACCCAGCCCGGCCGCGTGCTGGTGCAGGTGGCGCGGACGCCGGACGGCGTCGCCTATCTCAGCATCGCCCGCACCGTGGGGCGCGGCGGCGGCGCCTATCTCAGCCGCCCGCGCAACGTCGCCGTCGTGATCGGCTGCGAGATCGACTATGCCGGCCGCACCGTCTATGCGACCGGCCTCGACCTGCGCGACCCGGGCTTCCACGACCCGATCGGCCCCGGCTGCCGCGCCTGCGAACGCACCGACTGCCGCCACCGCGCCGTGCCGCCTGCCAGCCAGTCGATCGACGTGGGCAGCCTGGAACGCGGCGTGGTGCCCTATCGCGTGCGGACCTGATCGGGGGGCGGGCCCGTCTTGCCGCTGCGCTGCGTGGCAGCCCCCGGGGGCAAGGCTCCGCCTCGCCCCCGAGACCCCCACTCCGCTGGGGACCGAAGCCGGTCCCCAGACCCCGGGCTCTCGTGGGCGCTTGTGGTGGCCGTTGGCCTGACGCCTGATCCCTTGTGTGCAGGTGGATCAGCGGGGTTCCCGAAAAAGAAGGAACACACCGTGTCCGTGCTGGTGGCACCGGCAGTCCGCCGGAGAGCATGGCTCTCCGGCGCGATCCGGCCGCAGCGGGAACCAACGAATGGGGTCCAGGGCGCGCAGCGTCCTGGCGGATAAGGGGGTTCCGGGGGGAAAAGGCGGAGCCTTGTCCCCCGGGCCACAGAGCGACGCCGGATCACCCCGGGGCGGAGGGTCTTTCCGTGCCCGGGCATCCTCTGCCACCCTGCCGCCCCTCGCGACATGGAGTGCCAGCGCATGACGGACAGGATGACCGATTGCCCCGAGGAGGTCGGGCTCTCCGGCGAGCGGCTGGCGCGTGTGGACGCCTGGCGGGAGGCGCAGGTGCGGGACGACAGGCTGGCCGGGGCCACCACGCTGGTGATGCGGCGCGGGCGGGTGGCGCATCTGGGCTGCTCGGGGCTCGCCGACGTCGCGCGGGGCGTGCCGATGGCGCCGGACAGCATCCTGCGCATCTATTCGATGACCAAGCCGCTCACCAGCGTGGCCATCATGATGCTCTACGAGGAAGGGCGCTTCCAGCTCGACGATCCGGTCACGCGCTTCCTGCCGTGCTTCCGGGACATGCGGGTCTTCACCACCGGCAGCCGGGGCAGCTACGAGACCGTGCCGGCGGAACGCGACATCACCTTCCGCGACCTGCTGACGCATACCTCCGGGCTGACCTACGGCATGATGCACGCCAACATGGTCGATGCCCTGTACCGGGAACGGGGCGTGGACTTCCAGACCTCCGAGCGCAGCCTGGGGGAGGTGGTGGAGATCGCGGCCTCGCTGCCGCTGCTGGCGCAGCCGGGGCGGGAATGGAACTACTCCATCGCCACGGATGTGCTGGGACATCTGGTGGCCGTCATCTCCGGCCGGGATTTCGGCGATTTCCTGCGGGAGCGCGTCATCGCGCCGCTCGACATGGAGGACACGGATTTCCACGTGCCGGAGGCGAAGCTGCCGCGCTTCGCCGCCAACTACCGGCGCGGCGACAAGGGTGGCGTCGCGCTGCTGGAGGACCCGCGGGACAGCCTTTTCGGCCACCCGCGCCGGATCTGCTCCGGCGGCGGCGGGCTGGTCTCGACCGTGGGCGACTATGCGCGCTTCTGCCGCTTTCTGTTGAACAAGGGGGAGCTGGACGGCACCCGCCTGCTCGGCCGCAAGACGGTGGAGCTGATGATGACCAACCACCTGCGCGGCGACATGGCGGCGATGGGGCAGCCCCGGTTTTCCGAAAGCACCTATGAGGGCGTCGGCTTCGGCCTGGGCTTCTCCGTGATGCTCGATCCGGCGCGGGCGCAGATCCTGGGCACGCCGGGGGAATGCGCCTGGGGCGGCGCGGCCAGCACCGCCTTCTGGGTCGATCCGGCGGAGGAGATGGCGGTGATCCTGCTGACCCAGCTCATGCCGTCCTCGGCCTATCCGCTGCGGCGGGAGCTGCGGGTGCTGACCTATCAGGCGATCATCGACTGAGGGAGAGCGGGGACATGAGCGACAGGACCTATGGCACCTGGTACCGGGACACGTCGCGGGAGGCGGCGATGGAGGAAGGGCACCGCCCCCTCTGGCGTCACTTCATCGACATCGTGCCCGAGACCGACCTCTCGACGCGCGACGTGCTGGATTTCGGCTGCAACCGCGGCGGCTTCCTGCGGCTGCTGCATGCGCTGAAGCCGTTCCGGCACGGGCTGGGCGTCGATATCGCGGAGGATTCCGTCGCGGCGGCCCAGGCCCTCAAGGGGCTCGCGCCGCTGGACTTCGCCGTGGCAACGGATCTCTCGCCCTGGCGGGACAGCTTCGACATCGCCTTCAGCTACGAGGTCGTCTACCTGCTGCCGGACCTCGCGGCGCATGCCGCCGGCATGCATGCGGCGCTGCGCCCCGGCGGCGTGTACTATGCCGTGACCGGCTGCCACACGGCGATGCCGCTCTGGCCCGCCTGGCGCGAGTTGATCGGCGGCATCACCCAGGCGCCGGTGCAGGACCGCTCGCCGGAGGATTATGCGGCGGCTTTCGCCGGGGCGGGCTTCGACGTCTCTGTGCGGCGCTTCGGCTATGACGGCTTCGTGCCGGCGGGGAAGTGCAGCGACTACTACCCGACGCTGCAGGATGCCCTGGCTTATCCCGCCGAGCACAAGCTGCTGTTCCGCATGGTGCGGCGGGAAGCGGCCTGAACCGATGCGCGGCGGGGAGGAGCACCCTCCCCGCCGCGCCGGACCTCAGGCCTCCGGCCCGTCGCTCCAGTCCGGCGCGAAGTCCGGGCTGACCATCCGCTGGTCCTTGGGCAGGCGCGCGATGGCGGCGCGGTCCTCGTCGTCCAGCTTCAGCTTCAGCGAATCCAGGTTGGCCTGCTGGTTGGCGCGGCTGGCGGCCTTGGGCACCGCCGAGACGCCCTCCTGGTCCAGCAGCCATTTCAGCGCGACCTGCGCCGGGGTGGCGCCGTGCTTCTTCGCGATGGCCTGGATCTCCGGGATCTCCGCCACCTTGTTGCGGGCCAGCGGGCTGTAGGCGGTGAGCGCGATGTCGTGCTTCCGCGCATAGTCCAGCAGTTTCGTCTGGCCGAGCGTCACATGGTACTCGACCTGCAGGCAGGCGATCGGCGCCTTCAGCTCCTCGACCACCTGGCGCAGCAGCGGGCGCGGGAAGTTCGCCACGCCGATCTGGCGTGCCTTGCCTTCGTCCTTCAGCCGGACCAGCGCCTCGATGGTGCGCGGCAGGTCCCAGTCCTTCGCCGGCCAGTGGATCAGGTAGAGGTCCACGTAGTCGGTCCGCAGCTTCTCCAGGCTGCGCGCCATGGCCTCGTTCATCGCCTGCGGCGACAGATGGTCCCACCAGACCTTGGTGGTCAGGTGCACGTCGCCGCGCGCCACGCCGGAGGATGCGAGGCCGGCGCCCACCGCATCCTCGTTCTCGTAGCGCTCCGCCGTGTCGAGATGGCGGTAGCCAAGTTCCAGCGCCTGCTTCACCGCGGCCTCGCACTCCGCGCCCGTCATCGGCCAGGTGCCGAAGCCCAGATTGGGCATGCGCAGCCCGTGCTGCGTCAGGATTTCCATGCTCTCCGCTCCTCTTCCATCCGCTTGTCGCCGGCCATTGACCCGGTCCGCTTCCCGGCACCGGGGTGGCCGCGACGGCCGGCCCCGGTCAGGCCCATGGCGCCCATCCTGGCAGGGTCCAAGCCGGTCGGTAAAATTTGGAATTGAATTCCAATTCTGAACGCGATATCAGAATAGGCAGCAAAACCGATAAGTCCATGGGGAGAGGACATCCATGCCATCCGTTGCCGTTATCGGAGCCGGGGTCATCGGCCGCGCCCATATCCGCATCCTGGCCGGGCTGCCGGCGGAGCAGGGGCGGCTCGCCGCCATCGTCGATCCCACGCCGGCCGGCGCCGAGCTGGCCGCCTCGCTGGGCGTGCCGCATTTCGCCGAGGCCGAGGCGATGCTCGACACGGTCCGTCCGGATGGCGCCGTCATCGCCACGCCGAACACGCTGCATGTTCCCGGCGCGCGCGCCTGCATCGCACGCCGCACCGCCATGCTGATCGAGAAGCCGCTCGCCGAGGATCTCGACCTCGCCCTCGCCGTGGCGAAGGAGGCCGAGGAGGCCGACGTGCCGCTGCTGGTCGGGCATTTCCGCCGCCACAACCCGGTGACGCGCCGGGCGCGGGAGATCCTGCGCGGCGGCGGGCTCGGCAGGCTGGTGGCGATCAGCGCCGATTCCATGGTGCTGAAGCCTGACCCCTACTACAACGTCGCCTGGCGCCGCGAGCCGGGCGGCGGGCCGGTGCTGATCAACATCGTCCACGACATCGATGCGCTCCGCTTCCTCTGCGGCGAGATCGAGACGGTGCAGGCCGTGACCGGCAACACCGCGCGCGGCTTTCCCGTCGAGGATACGGCGGCGGTGATCCTGCGCTTCCGCAGCGGCGCGCTCTGCACCATCACCCTGTCCGACGCCGTGCCCTCGCCCTGGTGCTGGGACCAGACGGCGGGCGAGAACCCCACCTTCCCGCCCCACGAGGCCAATGCCTACCGGCTTTGCGGCACCGAGGCGTCGCTGGAGATGCCGCGCCTGGCGCTGTGGCGCTATCCCGGCCAGCGCGGCTGGGACCAGAAGCTGGAGCGCGAGGCCCTGGAGGTCGAGGCGCGCGACCCGCTGGTGGAACAGATGCACCACTTCCTGCGCGTGATCCGGCGCGAGGAAGCGCCGCTCGTGTCCGGGCGGGACGGTGCCGCCACGCTGGCGGCGACGCTGGCCGTGCCCCGTTCCGCCGCCACGGGCGAGGCGGTGCGGCCCGCCTATACGCTGGACGCGGCATGAGCGGCGCGGCGCGGCGACGGAGACCGCGGCGATGACGGCCGTTCTCGACCGCAGCCTGCGCCTGCTGGAACAACTGGCGCTGCAGGCGGAGGGCCTGCCGCTGCACATGCTGGCGGACCGGCTGCAGATCCCGCGCAGCGCCGCGCACCGCCTGCTGAACGAGCTGATCCGCGAGGGCTATGTGCGGCAGGAGCGGGAGGGCGGCCCCTACAGCCTGACCATCCGGCTGGTCTCGCTGGGCCTCACCTATCTCGCCCGCAACGGCATCCCGGATGTGGCGCAGCCCATCCTGGACGGCCTGGCGCGGCGCAGCGGCGAGCTCTGCCGCCTCGGCATCACCGACGGCACGAGCCTGACCTGGGTGGCCAAGGCGCAGGGAGCACGGGACGGGCTGCGCTATGACCCGGATGACGGCGCCCAGGCCATGCTGGCTCCCACCGCCAACGGACAGGCCTGGCTCGCCAGCATGAGCGACGAGGCGGCGCTGGCGCTGGTGGCGCGGCAGGAGATCGGGCATGGCGGCTTCGGCGACCCGGCCCGGATGGGGCCCGGCGCGCCGCGCACGGTGCAGGCGCTGCTGGAACAGCTCTCCCAGGCACGCCGCCAGGGCTATGCCATCATGGCGGAGGGCTCCGCCCCCGGCACCGCCGCCGTGGCCGCGGTGATCCGCCAGCCGGAAAGCGGCGCGGTGATCGGCACGCTGAGCCTCGCCGGCCCCTCGGTGCGGATGACGGAAGCGCGGCTGCACGCGCTGGCGCCCGACCTGCTGGCGGCGGCGGCGGAGATGGGCGAGGCCAGCCGCGCCTCCCGCCTCTTCGCCCCGCGCCCGGCGCAGCAGGCGGACAGCGCGGCTGCCTGAAGGGGAGATGGGCGCGGCGGGGATTCCCACCGGCCCGGCAGGACGATCCAGACAAGGAGACGATGATGCAACGCTACGAGATCGCGACCCTCAACACGGCCCTGGGCGGGGCGGCCAAGGCCGCGCCGGGCATCGAGGGCTTCTGCCGCGAGGGCGCCGGCAGGCTGCTCGGCTGCTGGGCCACGGAGATCGGCCCGCTGAACCAGGTGCTGATCCTGCGCGGCTTCGACACGGCCGAGGATGCCGCGAAGGAGCGGGAGCGCACCCTGCGCGCCGCCAATCCCTTCGGCGCCGCCGAGGTGCTGAACGGCATGACCCTGGACGGCTATGCGCCCTTCCCCTTCCTGCCGCCGGTCGAGCCCGGCGAGTACGGCCCGGTCTATGAGATCCGCACCTATGTGCTGAAGACCGGCGGCGTCGAGCCGACGATCGCGGCCTGGGAGGCGGCCATTCCCGCGCGCGTGAAGTACTCGCCGCTGACCATCGCGATGTACGCGCTCGACGGTGCGCCGCGCTTCACCCATATCTGGCCGTTCAAGAGCCTGAACGACCGCGCCGCCGTGCGCGCGCAGACCGTGACGGACGGCGTCTGGCCGCCCAAGGGCGGGCCGGCCTGGCTGACCACCGACATGCGCTCCACCATCGGGCTGCCGCTGCCCATCTCGCCGCTGCGCTGAGACCCGCCGCGATGGAACGCGTCTTCTCCCTCGCCGCGCTCACCGCGTTGGAACTGGCGCCGCCGGCCATGATCGACGTGGCCGCCGCCACCGGCTGCGCCCTTGTCGGGCTGCGGCTGATCCCCGTCGCGCCGGGGGCCGCCGCCTATCCGCTGATGGACGACAAGCCCCTGATGCGGGACACGCTGGCCCGCATCCGCGACACCGGCGTCAAGGTGGCCGATCTGGAGATCGTCATGCTGCGGCCGGACACGGATATCGCGGCACTGCGGCCCTTCTTCGAGGCCGGGGCGGAGTTGGGGGCGAAGAACGTGCTCGTCGCCGGCTACGACCCCGACGAGGCGCGGCTGATCGACAGCTTCGCCCGCTTCTGCCAGGAGGCCGCGCCCTTCGGCCTGACCGGCGACCTGGAGTTCATGCCCTGGACCCAGGTGCCGGACCTGCCCACCGCGATCCGCGTCGTGGAGAAGGCAGGACAGCCCAATGGCGGCGTGCTGGTGGATGCGCTGCACTTCGACCGTTCCAACAGCACGCTGGAGGATGTGGCGAAGCTGCTGCGCCACCGGATGCACTACTGGCAGATGTGCGACGCGCCGGGCGGGCGGAACTGGCAGGACTGGACCACCGAGGAACTGCTCCACACCGCCCGTGCCGAGCGCCGCTTCCCCGGCGATGGCGGGATCGACCTCGTGGCGCTGACCCGCGCCATGCCGGCGGACATTCCCGTCAGCCTGGAGATCCCGACGCTGGAACTGGCGAAGACGGTGGGGGCCGAGGAACGCGTCCGCCGCGCGGTCGCCGCGGCGAAGCAGGTGATCGCGGCCGCGGAAGGCTGACGCCGCTTCCCCGGCTGTTCCTGCGGCGCGCTGCGTGGTGGCCCGCCGTGGGAGAGGCGCCGCCTCTCCCACACCCTCTCCGCCGGGGACCGAAGCCGGTCCCCGGACCCCGGGCTTTCGTTGGTGCCTGTGTTGGCCGTCAGTCCAGCACCTGATCCCCGGGGAGCAGGTGGATCAGTGGGGCTCCCCGAAAAAAGCAAACACCCTGTCCGCGCTCGTGGCGCCCACAGTCGCCGGAGAGCCATGCTCTCCGGCGCGATCCAGCCGCAGCGAGTGCCAGCGAATGGGGTCCAGGGCGCGAAGCGTCCTGGCGGATAAGGGGGTCCGGGGGAAAAGGCGGAGCCTTGTCCCCCGGGGACGGAGCGACGCCGAACGCTATCGCCGCTGGTTGTACACATCCACGCAAACGGCGCCGAGCAGGACGATGCCCTTGATCACCTGCTGGTAGTCGATGCCGATGCCCAGGATGGACATGCCGTTGTTCATCACGCCCATGATCAACGCGCCGATCACCGCGCCGACCACCTTGCCCACGCCGCCATAGGCGGAGGCTCCGCCGATGAAGCAGGCGGCGATCACGTCCAGCTCGAAGCCGAGCCCCGCCTTGGGCGTCGCGGTGTTCAGGCGGGCGGTGAAGATCAGCCCGGCCAGTGCCGCCAGCATGCCCATGTTGACGAAGGTGAGGAAGGTCAGCCGCTCCGTCTTCACGCCGGACAGCTTGGCCGCCTTCTCGTTGCCGCCGACCGCGTAGATCTGCCGCCCGACGATCGTCCGGTTGGTGACGAAGGCGTAGAGCGCGATCAGCACCAGCATGATCAGCAGCACGTTGGGCAGGCCGCGATGGGAGGCGATCAGGAAGGTCAGGTAGATGGTCATGCCCGCGATGACGAGGTTCTTCACCGCGAAGAAGGGCATGGGCTCGACCTCCACCCCGTGGCCCTGCTGCCGCAGCCGGCCACGCCAGGCGAACCAGACCATGGCCAGCGCCATGACCACGCCGAGCAGGAGCGAGGTCAGGTAGACGCCGCCCTGCTGGCCGAGGAATTCCGGGATGAAGCCGGAGGAGAGGCGCTGGAACTCCACCGGGAAGGGGCCGACCGACTTGCCGCCCAGCACGGAAAGCATCAGCCCCTTGAAGACCAGCATCCCGGCCAGGGTGACGATGAAGGAGGGGATCCTCAGATAGGCGACGAACCAGCCCTGCATCCCGCCGATGATGCCGCCGGCCACCAGGCAGATCAGCGCCGCCGGCACGAAGGGGATGCCGAACTGTACGATCAACACGGCGGAAAGGGCGCCGATGAACCCCGCCACCGAGCCGACCGAGAGGTCGATATGGCCGGTGACGATCACCATCAGCATGCCGAGCGCCATGATGACGATGTAGCTGTTCTGCAGAACGAGGTTGGTGAGGTTCAGCGGCCGCAGCAGCGTGCCGTCGGTCATCACCTGGAAGAACAGCATGATGGCGAAGAGCGAGAGCAGCATGCCGTAGCTGCGCAGGCTTTCCTTCACCAGGCTGGCATGGCCCGTCCGCGCCGGCGGCGGGCCGGGAAAAGTGGCCTGTTCGCTCATGGCACCGTTTCTCCCATGGGTTCCGGGCGGAGGGCGCGGTTGTTCACGATGGCCCGCATGATCCGCTCCTGGGACGCCTCGGCGGCCGGAAACTCGCCGACGAAGCGCCCCTCGTTCATCACGCAGATGCGGTCGCAGATGCCAAGCAGCTCCGGCATCTCGGAGGAGATGACGATCACGCCCTTGCCGCTGTCGGCCAGCTCCTGGATGATCTGGTAGATCTCGTACTTGGCGCCGACATCGATGCCGCGGGTCGGCTCGTCGAGGATCAGCACCTCCGGCCCCGAGAAGAGCCACTTGGACAGCACGACCTTCTGCTGGTTGCCGCCCGAGAGCTTGCCGGTTTCCTGATAGACGCTGGAGCAGCGGATCCGCATCCGCGCGCGGAATTCCTGCGCCACCTTCAGCTCCCGGATGTCGTCGATCACGGACCGGCTGGCGACGGCGGGCAGGTTGGCGAGGGTGATGTTCTTGCGGATATCCTCGTCCAGCAGCAGGCCGAGCTGCTTGCGGTCCTCGGTCACATAGGCGAGGCCGGCGTCGATGGCGCGGCGGACGGTGGACAGGTCCACCCCCCGCCCTTGCAGGAAGGCGCGGCCGGTGATGTTGCGGCCATAGGAGCGGCCGAAGACGCTCATGGCGAATTCCGTCCGCCCGGCGCCCATCAGCCCGGCGATGCCCACGATCTCGCCGCGCCGGACGTGGAAGCTCACATCCTTCACCACCTTGCGGCCGGGATGCAGCGGATGGTCCACGGACCAGTCCTCGACGCGGAAGATCTCCTCCCCGATCCGCGGTGTGTGGTGCGGGTAGCGGCTCTCCAGGTCGCGGTCCACCATCCGGCGGATGATGTGGTCCTCTTCCACCGGTGCCTCGCGGCAATCCATCGTTTCCACCGTCTGGCCGTCGCGCAGCACGGTGATGCGGTCGGCGACGGTCGAGATCTCGTTCAGCTTGTGCGAGATCAGGATGGAGGCGATGCCCTGCGCCCGGAACTCCATCAGCAGGTCCAGCAGCGCCTGGCTGTCGCGCTCGTTCAGGCTGGCGGTGGGTTCGTCCAGGATCAGAAGGCGCACCTCCTTGGACAGCGCCTTGGCGATCTCCACGAGCTGCTGCTTGCCGACGCCGATATCGGTGACCAGCGTGTCGGGCGAATCCGTCAGCCCGACCTTGGCCAGCAGCGCCCGGGTGCGGCGGTACACCTCACTCCGGTCGATCACGCCGAAGCGGGTGGGCGCATTGGCCAGGAAGATGTTCTCGGCGATCGACATCAGCGGCACCAGCGCGAGTTCCTGGTGGATGATGATGATCCCGAGCGCCTCGGAGTCGTTGATGTCGCGGAACTGACGGGCCCGCCCGTCATAGATGATCTCGCCCTCGTAGCTGCCATGCGGATAGACGCCGCTCAGCACCTTCATCAGGGTGGACTTGCCGGCACCGTTCTCGCCCACCAGCGCATGGATCTCGGCGGGCATGACGGTGAGGTTGACGTTGTTCAGCGCCCGCACCACGCCGAAGCGCTTGGTGATGCCGCGCATTTCCAGGATGGGTTCCATCGCCGTCCTCCGGTTTCAGCCCCATGACCGGATGCGGGGCGCGCCGCGAGGGGGCGCCCCGTGCCGGAGGTCAGACGATCTCCTGCTTTTTGTAGTAGCCGCTGCCGACCAGCACCTGTTCCCAGTTGCTCTTGTCCACGATCACCGGCTTGAGCAGGTAGGACGGCACGACCTTGACGCCGTTGTTGTAGCTCTTGGTGTCGTTCACCTTGACCTCCTGACCGGAGAGCACGGCATCGACCATGTCGGCCGTGACCTTGGCGAGCTCCCGCGTGTCCTTGAAGATCGTGGAATACTGCTCGCCCGCCAGGATCGACTTCACCGAGGGGATCTCGGCATCCTGGCCGGAAACCACGGGCATGGGCATGTTGCCGCTGCCATAGCCGACGCCCTTGAGCGAGGAGAGGATGCCGATCGAGAGCCCGTCATAGGGCGAGAGAACGGCGTTCAGGCGGCGGTCGGTGTAGAAGGCGCTCAGCAGGTTGTCCATGCGCGACTGCGCCGTGGCCGGGTCCCAGCGCAGGATGGAGACCTTGTCCATGCCCATCTGGCCGCTCGGCACCACCAGCTTCTTGCTGTCGATGTAGGGCTGCAGCACCGACATCGCGCCGTTGTAGAAGAAGTAGGCGTTGTTGTCGTCGGGCGAGCCGCCGAAGAGCTCGATGTTGAAGGGGCCGGCACCGTCCTTCAGCTTCAGCGCGGATTCGATGGACTGCGCCTGGAGCACGCCGACCTGGAAGTTGTCGAAGGTGGCGTAGTAGTCCACGTTCTTTGAGCCGCGGATCAGCCGGTCATAGGCGATGACCTTGGTGCCGGCGGCGGCCGCCTGGCTCAGCACGTCGGAGAGGGTGGTGCCGTCGATCGAGGCGATGACCAGGACCTTGGCGCCCTTGGTCAGCATGTTCTCGATCTGCGAGAGCTGATTGGGAATGTCGTCGTCGGCGTATTGCAGGTCGGTGGTGTAGCCCCGCTCCTTCAGCACCTTGACGATGTTGTCGCCGTCCTGGATCCAGCGGGTGGAGGATTTGGTGGGCATGGCGATGCCCACATTTCCCTTCTTCTGCGCATGGGCCGGCATGGCCAGCCCGGCGGTGAGGCCGGTGGCGCCGAGCATGGCCACGGAGGCGGTCATCAGGGTTCTGCGCTTCATCATTTCCTCACTTTTATCGTTATGGGCCGCTTCCGCGGATTCGCCGGTCCGCGGGGGGTGCTTCCGGGGGCTCTCAGGCCTCGTGAAACGCCTCCACGGTGATCCGTCGTCCCAGCATGAAGGCATCCGCGACATGGATCATAGGGGAGAGGTCCACGTCGCAGGCAGCCGCCCGGATTAAATCGACGAAATGCCGGTAGATGCCCCGATATTCGGCCTCCGGCGCCTCCAGCAGCAAGTCACCATTCCGTTCCAGCCGGGCGCCGCCATGGGAAAGGGTCAGGCGCTCCGCCTCCGTCTCCAGATGGATGTCCCAGCTCTGCGGCCCGGTCTGGCGCCAGTCGAACTCGGCGCGGAAATCGCCGTCCTGCTCCGCGCCGAAGCGCAGCGCGGCCGCGATCGGCGCCGCGCGGTTGGCGGGGAAGGAAAGCGCCGCTTCCGTCAGGAAGACCGGAAAGGGCAGGATGCGGGTGAGGATGGAAAGCGCGTTGATCCCCGGATCGAAGACGCCGAGCCCGCCCGGCTCCCAGATCCATTCCTGGCCGGGATGCCAGACGCGCACATCCTCCTTCCACTGGATCAGCAGGGAGCGCATGCGCTGGCCGGTGAGGCGCTCGCGCAGTGGCTCCACCGCCGGGGCGAAGCGGGAATGCCAAGTGGCGAAGAGCGTCAGCCCCTTCCGCCGCGCCGTCTCCTCCAGAGGGCCGATCTCGGCCAGCGTGGCGCCGGGGGGCTTTTCCAGCAGCACGTGCTTGCCGGCAGCCAGCGCCTGGGCCGCCAGTTCGTGCCGCCCCTGCGGCGGCGTGCAGAGCGCCACCGCATCGATGGGCGTGCCGGAGGCCAGCAACTCCTCCAGCGTCGCGAAGGAGGGAAGATCCGGCAGCCCGGCATGGCGGCTGGCGATGCCCGCCAGGGCGATGCCCGGCGTGGCCGCGATGGCGGGCAGGTGCTGGTCGCGCGCGATCTTGCCCAGCCCGACCAGCCCCAGCCGGATCTCACCCATGCATCGCCTCCCCCCTTCCTGCTGGCCCCGTTCTAGCGGCCCCAGCGCAGCACCAGCGGGTCGAGCCGCCGTGCGATCTCGATCAGCCCCGCGCGCGTGGCCGGATGCAGCGGCATCAGCGGGTGGCGCACCGCCTCGGAGCGAATGACGCCACCTTCCTTCATCAGCGACTTGCACGCCACCAGCCCGCACTGGCGATTCTCATAATTGATCAGCGGCAGCCAGCGGGCGTAGGCGTCCATCGCCTCCTCCCGCCGCCCGGCCTCCCACGGGTCCATGATCTGGCGGATGCCGTCGGGGTAGCCGCCGCCGGTCATCGCCCCGGTGGCCCCGGCATCGAGGTCGGCCATCAGGGTGATCGCCTCCTCGCCATCCCAGGGGCCGATGATCGCGTCGCCGCCGATCTCGATCAGCCGGCGCAGCTTGGCGGCGGCCTGCGGCACCTCGATCTTGAAATAGGCGACATTGGGGATCTCGCGCGCCATCCGGGCCAGGAACTCGGCGGAAAGCGGCGTGCCCGCCACCGGCGCGTCCTGGATCATGATGGGGATGCGGATGGCATCCGAGACACGCCGGAAGAACTCGTGGATCCCGGGCTCGGCAACGCGGAAGGTCGCACCGTGATAGGGCGGCATGACCATCACCATGGCCGCGCCCATGTCCTGCGCCCGCTTCGAGCGCTCGGCACAGATCTCGCTGCCGAAATGCGTGGTGGTCACGATCACCGGCACGCGGCCGGCGACATGCTCCAGCACCGCCCGCATCACCTGGTCGCGCTCCTCGTCCGTCAGCACGAACTGCTCGGAGAAGTTGGCCAGGATGCAGAGGCCGTGCGAGCCGGCATCGATCATGAAGTCGATGGCCCGGCGCTGGCCGTCGAGGTCGAGGCGCCCGTTCTCGTCGAACACGGTCGGGGCGACGGGGAAGACGCCGCGATAGGCGTGGGACCTGGTCATGGATGTTCTCTCCCGGGCTTCAATGGTTGTCACGGGCGACGGGCGAGCCGCTGTTGCCGACGAGGAAGTCGAGATCGACGCCCTTGTCCGCCTGCAGCACGTGCTCGACATACATCTTCGTGTAGCCCCGCTTGGCGAGCGGCGTTTCCGGCGGCACCCAGGCGGCCCGGCGCGCCGCCAGCACCTCGTCGGACACGTGCAGGTTCAGGCTGCGCGCCGCGACGTCGAGGGTGATCATGTCGCCGTTCTCGACCAGGGCGAGGTTGCCGCCCGCCATGGCCTCCGGCGCCACATGCAGCACGACGGTGCCATAGGCGGTGCCGGACATGCGGGCGTCGGAGATGCGGATCATGTCGCGCACGCCCTGGCGCAGCAGCTTGGGCGGCAGCGGCATGTTGCCGACCTCGGCCATGCCGGGATAGCCCTTCGGCCCGCAATACTTCAGCACCATGATGCAGGTCTCGTCGATGTCGAGATCCTCGTCGTTGATGCGGTGGTGCAGGTCCTCGATGCTTTCGAAGACCACGGCGCGGCCGGTGTGCTGCAACAGGTGCGGCGAGGCGGCGGAAGGCTTGATCACCGCGCCGTCCGGGCAGAGGTTGCCGCGCAGGATGGCGATGCCGGCATGCGGCTTGAACGGCGCGTCATAGCTGTGGATGACGTCGCGGTTCCAGCACTCGGCCTCCGCCACGTTCTCCGCCAGGGTGCGGCCATTGGCGGTGACCGCATCGGCATGCAGCAACCCGCGCTCCACCAGCTCCCGCAGCACCACGGGCAGGCCGCCGGCGTAGTAGAAATCCTCCATCAGGTGCTCGCCGGAGGGCTTGAGGTTCACGAGGCAGTTCACCTCGCTTGCCAGCCGGTCGAAATCCTCCAGCGTCAGCGGGATGCCCAGCCGCCCGGCGATGGCCAGCAGGTGCACCACCGCGTTGGTGGAACCGCCGATCGCCGCCAGGGTGCGGATCGCGTTCTCGAAGGCCTGCCGCGTCAGGATCTTCGACATGCGCATGTCCTCGCGCACCATCTCCACGATCCGCCGCCCGGCGAGCCGCGCGAGCTGGTTGCGCCGCGCATCCGGCGCCGGGATGGCGGCGTTGGTGGGCAGGCCGATGCCCAGCGCCTCGACCATCGAGGCCATGGTGGAGGCCGTGCCCATGGTCATGCAGGAGCCGGCGGAGCGCGACATGGCGCCCTCGGCCTCATGGAACTGGCGCAGCGTGATCTCGCCGGCGCGGAGCTGCTCGCTCATCGAGATGGTGTTGGTGCCGGAGCCGATCTTCTGGCCGCGGTAATGCCCGCTCAGCATCGGGCCGCCGGAAACGCCGATGGTCGGCAGGTCCACGCTGGCCGCACCCATCAGCAGCGCCGGGGTGGTCTTGTCGCAGCCCATCAGCAGCACCACGCCGTCCAGCGGGTTGGCGCGCAGCGCCTCCTCCACATCCATCGAGGCGAGGTTGCGGTAGAGCATGGCGGTCGGGCGCATCTGCGTCTCGCCCAGGCTCAGCACCGGGAATTCCAGCGGATAGCCGCCGGCCTCCAGGATGCCGTGGCGCACATGCTCGGCGATGGTGCGGAAATGCCCGTTGCAGGGCGTCAGCTCCGACCAGGTGTTGCAGATGCCCACCACCGGGCGGCCGTCGAACTGGTCGTCGGGCAGGCCCCGGTTGCGCAGCCAGGAGCGGTAGTAGAACCCCATCTTGTCCTGGCGCGCGAACCATTCCCGGCTGCGCAGACCCTTGCCCTCGGGCTTCTCGTCCATCTTGAATTCCTGACGTCCTGGCCGGCGGCGCCTGCCTGCCGGCAATTCCTCTGTGTGCCGGGCGGGAAGTTGCCCGGGCGCCCCGCTTCAGCCCCGCGCCACGCGGCAGAACGTTGGCGGGCTGGCAGCCTCGCGGCCGGGGCGGGGCCCGGCCCCGATGGGGAGCGTCTGCGCGGCCGTCTCCGGCACGGTGCTTCGGGGATCCATGCGAACCCTTCCTCCTGGCCGCGCCTCTGCTCCGGGATGTCGGTTCATGCCGGGGGCGCGATTCCTTGGACGACAGGGATAGGGAGCAGGGCAGAACAAGTCCAATGCCAAGACGGGCGGAATCGATACCGGAAATGGTATGCCTGCCGGATGGCCACCCCCTCCCCCGCGCCCCTGCCGCCGGACTGGTTCGCGCGCTTCCGGCTGAAGCTGCGGCACCTGCAGCTCCTGGCCTCGCTGGACGAGACCCGGAACCTGAACCGCACTGCCG
This sequence comes from Roseomonas gilardii, assembly GCF_001941945.1. Classification (NCBI taxonomy): domain Bacteria; kingdom Pseudomonadati; phylum Pseudomonadota; class Alphaproteobacteria; order Acetobacterales; family Roseomonadaceae; genus Roseomonas; species Roseomonas gilardii. The sequence goes on from NZ_CP015583.1 coordinate 3,923,140, forward strand.
AGGCGCTCGGCATCACCCAGCCCGCCGCCTCCCGCCTGCTGGCCGAGATCGAGCGGATCGTGGGCGAGCCGGCCTTCCTTCGCCGCCCGCGCGGCCTGGTGCCGAACGCGCTGGGGGAGGTGCTGGCCCGGCGCGCCCGGACGGTGCTGATGGACCTGACCCAGGCGGCGGCGGAGATGAACAGCCTGCGCGGCGGGCTGGGCGGCGCCGTCGCGGTGGGCGCGGTGACCGGCCCGGCGGTGGATATCCTGAGCCGTGCCGTGGAGGCGGTGCAGCGCAGCAGCCCCGGGTTGCAGATCACGGTGGAGGTGGACACCAGCGCGCCGCTGGTGGCGCATCTGCTGGAGGGGCGGCTGGATTTCGTGCTGGCCCGGCTGCCGCCGGAGATGGCGCCGGATGCCATCCTTTATCGCGAGGCGGCGGAGGAGGAGCTCTGCTTCCTGGTGCGGGCGGGGCACCCGCTGCTGCACCGGCGGGGGCTGGCGCTGCGCGATCTGCTGGACCTGCCCTGGGTGCTGCAGCCGCCGGGCACGCTGCTGCGCCGGCGGGTGGACCTGCTCTTCCTGCGCCTGGGCCTGCCCCTGCCGGGGCGGATGCTCAACACCTCCTCGGTGCTGCTGACCCTGGCGAACCTGTCCCGCAGCGACGCGGTCGGCGTCATCAGCGGCTCCGTCGCCAATATCTTCGCGCCGAAAGGCCAGTTCCGCCGCCTGCCGCCCCTGCGCGACGTGCCACACCTCGCCGTGGAGCCCTTCGGCCTGATCCGGTTGCGCGAACGCCCTCTTTCCCCGCCCGCGCAACGCCTCTTCGGGGCCGTTGAGGGGTTGCTCTTTCCGGAAGGATGAGGAGGCCGTGCCCCTGTCCGGCCGCCGGGGGCAAGGCTCCGCCTCGCCCCCAAGCCCCCACTCCGCCGGGGACCGAAGCCGGTCCCCGGACCCCGGGCTTTCGTTGGCGCTGGTGGTGGCCGTGAGGCTGATGCCTGATCCCCGGGAACAGGTGGATCGGTGGGGCTCCCGAAGAAGAAGACGCCTTGTCCGCACGGGCGGCACCGGCCGTCGCCGGAGAGCATCACTCTCCGGCGCGATCCGGCCACAGCGGGCGCCAGCTCCTGGCAGGTCCAGGAGCCACCGGCTCCTGGCGGATGGGGGCCGGGGGGAGGGCAAGGCCGGAGGTGAAGCGCCACAACCGGCGCCCCCGGCATCAGTCGTTATGCGTCTCGTGTGCCCCGGCGGCACCGAGCTTCCAGTATCCGGCGGCCTTGATACGTTCCTTGGGCAGGCCGTGCCGCTCCACCAGGATCTGGCGCAGGCGCTTGGCGACCAGGGATTCGCAGGCGACCCAGGCATAGCCTTCGCCATCCGGCAGGGTCAGGGCGCGCAGCGCCTCCTCCAGCCCGCTGCCCTGGCCCGGCGGCACGCGGCCGCGATGGACCCAGCGCAAGTCGAGCTTCGCCTGGCTCCGCCAGACCTGCTCTTCCGCTGGCCCGGCCACCTCGGCGATGACCAGGGCATGGCTGCCCTCGGGCAGTTCTTCCAGGCGGCGGCCGATCGCGGGCAGGGCGGTCTCGTCGCCGACCAGCAGGTGCCAGTCGAAGTCCATGGGGATCACGAAGGAACCGCGCGGGCCGCCGAGGCCGATGCGGTCGCCGGGCTTGGCGCGGCTGGCCCAGTCCGTCGCCGGCCCGTTCTCGTGCAGGGCGAAGTCGATCTCCAGAATCCCCGCCGCCTCGTCGTAGCGGCGCGGGGTGTAGTCGCGCGCGGGCGGGCGCGGCTGGCCCTCGGGGAAGACGACGCCGTTCGGCCCCGCCACCGGCAGCGCCAACGGGGCGCCGGGCTCGGGGAAGAAGAGCTTCATATGGTCGTCGAAGGAGAGGCTGGTGAAGCCGGCGAGATCCGGCCCCGCCAGGGTGATCCGGCGCATGGCCGGCGTGATGTCCTCCACCCGCGTCACGTCGAGCTGGCGGAAGCGAAGCTCGTGGCGGACCCGGCGCGCCACCCGCGCCGGGGCCTTCTCCATGCCCGTGTCCATGGCTGTGGTCCTTATTCCCGCTCGATCCGTGTCGCGGTGGCGTCGATGGCCTCCACGATGCGGCGGAGCTGTTCCTCGGAGAGGTTGCCGCGACCGAGACGCAGCCGCAGGGCGAGCTTGAGGTTATGCATGGCACGGAGGATCTGCAACTTGCCGGCCGCGGGAGCCTCGCCGCCGGCCGCATCCATGCGGGCGAAGAGTGCATCCGCTTCCGCCTTCTGTTCGGCCAGGACGCGCTCGCCCTCCGGGGTGACGGCATAGAGCTTCTTGGCGCCCTCGGTGGCGGAAACGGCGATCTGGCCGAGTTCCTCCAGCAAGGTCAGGGTCGGGTAGATCGTGCCTGGGCTGGGGCGGTAGGCGCCGCCGAGCCGGGTCTCGATCTCCTCCATCAGCTCGTAGCCATGGCGCGGGCGCTCCGCGATCAGGCGCAACAGGACGAGGCGGAGGTCGCCGCTCTCGAAGAAGCGGCCGCCACGGCCACCATGCCGGCCACCATGATGGCCATGCCGGCCGAAGGGGCCGGAGCCACGGCCGCCGCGCTCACCGTCGCCGAAGTCGCGGTGGAAGCGGCGGGCCTCGCCACGGCCATCCTGACCGGGCCAGCGGGGATCAGAGCCACGGGGGTCGCGGCGGTGGGAGAAGAAATGTCGCATCGGGGTTTCCTCGATAGGGTTTCGATATATCGGAAAATAGGGAACACTCTCTCACAGTCAATATTCGATATATCGAAAATATTCACTTCGCCGGGATGTGCCCGCGACAGGGGCCATCGGCCCGCTCCGCGCTTGGTGCCGGGCGCCGGGTGGCTTATCTGAGGGGCGACAACACGCCCGCGCGGCCGAAAACCCGCCTCATGCCCGCATTCCGGCCGGACCCTTCATGACCGACACCCCCCTCTCCCGCATCCGCAACTTCTCGATCATCGCCCATATCGACCACGGCAAGAGCACGCTGGCCGACCGGCTGATCCAGAAGACCGGCGCCCTGTCCGACCGCGAGATGACCAACCAGGTCCTCGACAACATGGAGCTGGAGCGCGAGCGTGGCATCACCATCAAGGCGCAGACGGTCCGCCTCGACTACCGCGCCGCGGATGGCGAGCTGTACCAGCTGAATCTCATGGACACGCCGGGCCATGTGGACTTCGCCTACGAGGTCTCGCGCTCCCTGGCGGCCTGCGAGGGCTCGCTGCTGGTGGTCGATGCCTCCCAGGGCGTCGAGGCGCAGACCCTGGCCAATGTCTATCAGGCCATCGAGGCGGGGCACGAGATCGTCCCCATCCTGAACAAGGTGGACCTGCCGGCCGCCGAGCCGGAGCGGGTGAAGCAGCAGATCGAGGACGTGGTCGGCATCCCCGCCGACGACGCGGTGATGATCTCGGCCAAGACCGGGCTGAACATCGAGGGCGTGCTGGAGGCCATCGTCACCCGCCTGCCGCCGCCGCAGGGCAACCCGGACTCGCCGACCAAGGCGCTGCTGGTGGATAGCTGGTACGACGCCTATCTCGGCGTGATCATCCTGGTGCGGGTGAAGGACGGCCATCTGCGCCGCGGCCAGAAGATCCGCATGATGGCCAACGGTACCACGCACATCATCGACCAGGTGGGCGTGTTCCGGCCGAAGATGCAGACCGTCGAGAGCCTCGGGCCGGGCGAGATGGGCTACTTCACCGCCGCCATCAAGACGGTGGCCGACACCAATGTCGGCGACACGGTGACGGACGACCGCAACCCGGCGCCGGAGCCGCTGGCGGGCTTCAAGCCCTCCATCCCCGTGGTCTGGTGCGGCCTCTACCCCGTCGATGCGGACGATTTCGAGAAGCTGCGCGAATCCCTGTCCAAGCTGCGGCTGAACGACGCCTCCTTCCACTACGAGGCGGAGACCTCCGCCGCGCTGGGCTTCGGCTTCCGCTGCGGCTTCCTCGGCCTGCTGCACCTGGAGATCATCCAGGAGCGCCTGAGCCGCGAGTTCGACCTCGACCTGATCGCGACCGCGCCCAGCGTGGTCTACAAGATCAACAAGACGAACGGCGAGAAGATCGAGCTGCACAACCCGGCCGACATGCCGGACGGCTCGGTGATCGACACGATCGAGGAGCCGTGGATCAAGGCGACGATCTTCGTCCCCGACGAGTATCTCGGTTCCGTGCTGGCGCTCTGCTCCGAGCGGCGCGGGCAGCAGATCGACCTCACCTATGTCGGCAGCCGCGCCATGGCGGTCTACAAGCTGCCGCTGAACGAGGTGGTCTTCGACTTCTATGACCGGCTGAAGTCGATCTCCCGCGGCTATGCCTCCTTCGACTACACGATGGACGGCTACGAGGAGAGCGACCTCGTGAAGATCTCCATCCTGGTGAACAACGAGCCGGTGGATGCGCTGAGCTTCATGGCGCACCGTTCCCAGGCGGAGAAGCGCGGGCGCTCGATCTGCGAGCGGCTGAAGGACCTGATCCCCAAGCAGCTCTTCAAGATCGCCATCCAGGCCGCGATCGGGTCCCGCGTCATCGCGCGCGAGACGATCGGCGCGCTGAGCAAGGACGTCACCGCCAAGTGCTATGGCGGCGACATCTCGCGCAAGCGCAAGCTCCTGGAGAAGCAGAAGGAGGGCAAGAAGCGCATGCGGCAGTTCGGCAAGGTCGAGATCCCGCAGAGCGCCTTCATCGCCGCCCTGAAGATGGACGCCTGACGGGCGCGCTTCCCCCGCCAGGGAAGCACCCTGCCTTTTCCCGTCTGGCCTTTTCCCGTCTGGCCCGCCACCGGTGGGCCGGAAGTAGGCGCAGGGCGGAAATTGTTGCCAAACAACAATGAAAACACTCTTTTCCGCAAGCCCGAATCGGCTTCTTCGTCGTTGACCTTTGCAGCGGCGCATCCTTCGATGACGAAATTATAATCCGGAGGAAATGACATGATTCGGCGCTGTGCCCTGGCCCTGGCGGCCGCCTTCCTGGCCCTGCCGGCCGCCGCGCAGGACGCCTATCCCAGCCGCACGATCACCATGACGGTGCCCTTCGCCGCCGGCGGCCCGACCGACACGGTGGCGCGGCTGGTCGCCGAGGCCATGGGGCGCGACCTGAAGCAGACGGTGGTGATCGAGAATGTCGGCGGGGCCGGCGGCACGCTGGGCGCCGCCCGGGTCGCCCTGGCCAGGCCGGACGGCTATGCCATCCTCATGCACCATATCGGCATGGGCACGACGCCGACCCTGTACCGGCGCCTGTCCTATGACCCGGTGAACGGGTTCGAGACGGTGGGCCTCGTCACCGAGGTGCCGATGACGGTGATCGCGCGCAAGAACATCGGCGCGAACACGCTGGCCGAGCTGACGGCGCTGATGAAGCGCGAGGGGACGAAGATCAACCTCGCCAATGCCGGAATCGGGGCGGCCAGCCATCTCTGCGGCCTGCTCTGGCAGAGCGCCATCGCCACGCAGGTGACGACCGTGCCCTATCGCGGCACCGCCCCGGCGATGACCGATCTGGTGGGCGGCACGGTGGACGTGATGTGCGATCAGACCACCAACACCACCGAGCAGATCAAGGCCGGCTCCGTGCGCGCCTTCGCCGTGACCACGAAGGACCGCCTGGCCGCCCTGCCCGAACTGCCGACGGTGCAGGAGGCCGGGCTGCCGGGCATGGAGGTCTCCATCTGGCACGGCATCTACACGCCGCGCGGCACGCCGGCGGCGGTCAACGAACGGCTTTCCAACGCCCTGCGGACCGCGCTGAAGGACCCGCATGTGGTCGCGCGCTTCGCGGAGCTGGGCACCGCCCCGGTGGCCGATGCGATGGCCACGCCGAAGGCGCACCGGGACTACTGGATGGCCGATATCGCGAAATGGCGGCCGGTGATCCAGGAAGCCGGGCAATATGCCGACTGAACCGGACGCCCTGCACGGTCCCTCCGCCCCGGCCGCGGGATCGCCCGGGGAGCCGCCCTGCGCGGCCTCGGGGCGGGGCCGCGAAGGAGATGTCCTGGCAGTGCATCGCAATCAGGCCCGGTCCAGGCTATAAGGCAGGAGCGAAAACGGAAGTGAGCGGGCATCGGGCATGAGCACACTGGAGGGACGTCGGGTCCTGGTCGTGGAAGACGAGACATTGGTTGCGATGCTGGTGGAGGATACGCTGCTCGATGCCGGCGCGCAGGTCCTGGGCCCCGTGGCGACCGTGGCGGCCGCCCTGCAACTGATCCAGACCGAGAGGCCGGACGTCGCCGTGCTCGACCTGAATCTGGCGGGCGAGACCTCCGAGCCGATCGCCGATGCGCTGACCGGCCTGGGCGTGCCCTTCGTGGTCGCTTCCGGCTATGGACAGGCCGGCGTGCCGACCCGGCATGCGAATGTGCCGGTGCTGGCCAAGCCTTATGCGCCCGAGGAACTGACCCAGGCCCTCGCCCGCCTGCTGCCCTGATCCGCCACCCGGCGCCCTGCCCGGTCCGGGCGCGCCGGAAGCGTTCCACGGCCGCCCGGTGCAGATCCCGCCAGGCCGGCGGCCGCTTTTTCTGGTTCGTCGCCCGTCACGGGCTCCGCCTCTTCCTTGGAGGCAGGTCCCGGCCCCTCACGCGCCGGGCGCGGACGGCCCCGGCAACCAGCCGGCCAGTTCCTCCCGCAGCAGCGCTTCCAGCAACGCCACGGCACCGGGGGAAGCGTTCAGGCAGGGGATCACCGTGTAGTCCTCGCCCCCGGCCTCCATGAAGACATGCCGCGATTCCCGGCCGATCTCGTCCAGCGTCTCGACGCAATCGGACAGGAAGCCCGGCGTGATCATCGCGACGCGCCGGATGCCGCGCCCGGGCAGCCCCGACAGGACATCGTCGGTATAGGGCTCCAGCCAGGGCTCCCGGCCGAAGCGGGACTGGAAGACAAGGGGGAATTCCGCCTCGGACAGGCCGAGCTCCCGGCGCAGGGCCAGCATGGTCCGCTCGCATTCGGCCAGATAGGGATCGCCCTTCTCGACATAGGCGCGCGGCAGGCCGTGGAAGGAGGCGAGCAGCATCTGCGGTGGCCGCTCCAGCCCGGCCAGCGCCTGGCGCACCGAATCGGCCAGGGCACGGATATAGGCGGGATGGTCCGGGAAGGAGGGTGCGATCCGCAGCGCCGGCTGGCGCCGCATCCGCATCAGCGCGCGGAAGGCGTCGTCCGCCACCGTCGCCGTGGTGGTGGCGCTGTATTGCGGATAGAGCGGCAGGACCAGCACGCGGTCGCAGCCCTCCGCCATCAGCGCCCGCATCCGCTCGTCCACGCTCGGGCGGCCATAGCGCATGGCCCAGTCCACCGCGACCTCCCCCATGCCGTGCCCCATGCCGCCCGGGGAGGCCAGATGCTCGCGCAGCATCTCCGCCTGGGCGCGGGTGAAGGTCCGCAGGGGGGATTCATCCTCCGCCGCGCGCCAGATGCGGCGGTAGTTCGCACCGGAACGGCGGGGACGCGCGGCCAGGATCACGCCCTGCAGCAGCGGCTGCCAGAGCAGCGGATTCACCTCGATCACCCGCCGGTCGCTGAGGAACTGCGACAGGTAGCGGCGCATCGGCCAATAGCCCGTGCCGTCCGGCGTGCCGAGATTGACCAGCAGCACGCCGACCCGGCCCTTCGCGGGCTCCGGACCGCCGCTCACCGGCGCATCCCCGGCGGAGGCCAGGGAGATCGGGGCCACATGGGTCATGCCAGGATATCCGCCGGGCTCCCGGCCCGCAGCCACTCGCCCAGCTCCCGGCCCAGCCGCGCCGCATCGCCGGGCGCGCCCTCCAGGCTGCGCTTCAGCAGGAAGGAGCCGTCCTCCCGCGCCAGAAGGCCGGTCAGGCGCAGCCGCCCGCCAGGCAGGAGCCGCGCATGGGCGCCGACCGGCGTGCGGCAGGAGCCGCCGAGCGCCGCCAGCAGCGCCCGCTCCGCCGTGGCGGCGATGCGGGTGGGGCGATGGTCGATCATCGCGAAGAGGCGCCGCGTCTCCACATCTTCCTCCCGGGCAGTGACGGCGATGATGCCCTGTCCGGCCGCCGGCACCAACTCCTCCTCCGGGTCCAGCGCCATCACGGCCGCATGTTCCAGGCCCAGGCGGCGCAGCCCGGCCATGGCCAGCAGGGTGGCCGCGAAATCGCCGCCCTCCAGCGCCCGCAGCCGCGTGCCGACATTGCCGCGCAGCAGGCCGAAGCGCAGGTCGGGCCGCAGGTGGCGAAGCTGCGCCTCGCGCCGCACCGAGGCGGTGCCGATCCGTGCGCCCTGCGGCAGTTCCGGCAGGGCGCCCCGGCGGAAAACCGGCGGCACGGCAGGGCCCAGGACCAGGGCGTCGCGCACATCCTCGCGCGGCAGCATGCCGGCGATGACGAGGCCGGGCGGCAGCTCGGTTTCCAGGTCCTTGAGGCTGTGCACGGCGAAATCGACCCGGCCGTCCAGCAGCGCCTCGTGGATCTCCTTGGCGAAGAGCCCCTTGCCGCCGACCTCGGCGAGGCGCCGGTCCTGGACCTGGTCCCCGCTGGTACCGATCACGCGCGGCCGCGCGGGACGCCCGCCGGGCATCCCCTCGCCGCCCAGCAGCGCCAGCACCTCCCGCGTCTGCGCCAGCGCGAGCGGGGAGCCGCGCGTGCCTGCCCGAAGCGCCGGCGGACGGGACTGCGTGGTGAGGCCGGGGGATGGCGAGCCAGGGGATGGCGGAACGGGCGCCGCCGGCTGAGTGGCGATGCGGTTCGGGGTGGCGGGGGCGAGCAGGGCGGCGGACATCCGGAGGGTTCCGTTCGCAGGAAGACGATTCGGGGAAAAGAGCGGACCTCCGGCTGGGAAGAGGGGTTCGCCGGAGGTCCGCAGCGGCATGGCATGGGTCGGCCCGCCGCCGGAGTGCGCCGCGGCCCGAAGGGGCGGGCCGCGGCGGTCTCTCAGGCCGGGATCACTCGGCGGCCTGCTGCGCGCCCACATCGGCGGCGGTGGTGGGCGCCGAGGCCGGGCTGGTATGGACCCGGTTCAGCGCGCGCTCCACGCCGGCGGCATAGGCCGGGTCCGCCTTGCGGAAATGCTCGAGCTGGCGGGCGACGATCTCCCGCGGCACGCCCTGCATCGCGCCGGCGATGTTCCGGAACAGCCGCTCCTGCTGCTCGGCACCCAGAAGGCGGAACAGGTTGCCCGGCTGGGTGTAGTCGTCGTTGCCGTCGCGATGGTTGTAGTAGTCGGCATTCCCGTTGATGCGCAGGGGCGGCTCCTTGGCCGAGGGCTGTTCCACCGGGCCGTTGAAGGAATTGGGCTCGTAGTAGTGGTCCGTGCCGCGCGGCGCGTCGAAGCGCATCGGCCCGTCGGCGTGATAGGTGTTCACCTGGCTGCGCGGACGGTTCACCGGCAGGGCCTCGTAATGCGTGCCGACGCGGTAGCGGTGCGCGTCGGCATAGGCGAAGATCCGGCCCTGCAGCACCTTGTCCGGGGAGAAGCCGATGCCCGGCACGATGTTCGAGGGCGAGAAGGAAGCCTGCTCGATCTCCGCGAAGTAATGCTCGGGGTTCCGGTTCAGCTCCAGCACACCCACATCGATCAGCGGGTACTCGCCATGCGGCCAGACCTTGGTCAGGTCGAAGGGGTTGTAGGAGGTCTTCTCCGCATCCGCCTCCGGCATGATCTGTACGCAGACGCGCCAGCGCGGGAAGTCGCCCTGCTCGATCGCATCGTACAGGTCGCGCTGCGCGCTCTCGCGGTCCTCCGCGATGACGGTGTTGGCTTCCTCGTTCGTCCAGGTCCGGATGCCCTGCATGGACTTGAAGTGGAACTTCACCCAGTACCGCTCGCCGGCATCGTTCCAGAAGGAATAGGTGTGCGAGCCGTAGCCGTTCATGAAGCGGTAGCCCTGCGGCAGGCCGCGATCCGAGAACAGGATCGTCACCTGGTGCAGGCTTTCCGGCGAGAGCGACCAGAAGTCCCACATCGCCGTCGCCGAGCGCATGTTGGTGCGCGGATGGCGCTTCTGCGTGCGGATGAAGTCCGGGAACTTCATCGGATCGCGGATGAAGAAGACCGGCGTGTTGTTGCCGACAAGGTCCCAGTTGCCCTCCTCGGTGTAGAACTTCAGCGCGAAGCCGCGCACGTCGCGCTCGGCATCCGCCGCGCCGCGCTCGCCCGCCACGGTGGAGAAGCGCAGCAGCACCTCGGTCTTCTTGCCCACCTGGGAGAAGATCTTCGCCTTGGTGTAGCGGCTGATGTCATGGGTGACGGTCAGCGTGCCATAGGCGCCCGAGCCCTTGGCATGCACCACGCGCTCCGGGATGCGCTCCCGGTTCTGGTGCGCCAGCTTCTCGATGAGCTGGTAGTTCTCCAGCAGGATCGGGCCGCGCGGGCCGGCGGTCAGGCTGTTCTGGTTGTCGGGCACCGGGGCGCCGGCGGTGCTGGTCAGCACCGGACGGGTGGCGCCGTTCTGCGGGTCCTGGGTCATGAAAGCCCTCCTCATTTCAATCTCGGAAGCTCTGGGGACAAATATGAGCCACCGCTTCCCATCGGCGAAATTGAACGTTCCTATCCTTTCGATAGGTGTTACCTAAGAAGGGAACAGGATGGACCCATGACCCCGAACACCTTGTCCGGCCTTTCCCTGCGCGATCTCGAATATGCCGTCACGGTCGCGGAGCTGCGCCATTTCGGCCGGGCGGCGGAACGCTGCGGCGTCAGCCAGCCGGCCCTCAGCGAGCAGATCCGCAAGCTGGAAGGGCTGCTTGGCGTCACGCTGTTCGAGAGGTCCAGCCGCCGGATCGAGCTCACCCATCAGGGGGAGAGGCTGCTGCGCCAGGCGGAGGTGGTGATCCGCGAGGCGCGCGGGCTGCTGGAAATGGCCAAGGGAGAGGCCGAGCCCCTGACCGGGCCGCTGCGCCTGGGGGTGATCGCGACGCTCGGCCCCTATTACGTGCCCTGGCTGCTGCCGGACATGCGGGCGCGCTATCCCGGCCTGAGCCTGCGCCTCCAGGAAGGGCGGACCGGCGAGCTGCTGGAAGCGCTGCAGCGCGGCACGCTCGACCTGGCGCTGGTCGCCCTGCCCTCCGGCGCGGCGGGCCTCACCGAAGCGCCGCTCTTCTTCGAGCCCTTTCAGCTCGCCTGCCCGCAGGGGCATCCGCTGCTGGACCAGGAGCGGATCGGCATCGGGGAGCTGGACGGCCAGGGGCTGCTGCTGCTGGAGGAAGGGCACTGCCTGCGGGAACAGGCGCTCTCCCTGTGCCATGTCCCCGCCGGAATGCGCGAGGCGCGCTTCGCCAGTTCGCTGGAAATGCTGCGCCACATGATCGCGGCGGGCGAGGGCTATTCCCTCCTGCCCCTGCTGTCGCGGCGCGAAGGCACCGCGCTGGACGGGCTCATCGGCTACCGCCCCATGCGGGAACCCCGGGTCGGCCGCACCATCGGGCTGGTGTGGCGCGGCACCGACCCCCGCGGGCCGGTCTTCTCGGAACTCGCGGACGTGTTGCGGGACACCGCCCCGCCCGGAACCGATCCGGATGGAAGCCCGGCTGAGCCGGCCGGCATCGAGCGGCAGGCGCCGTAGTCCGGAGGACTGGTTCGCGCGTCCGGCGTTTCGCTGTCCCGGGGGAAAGGCTCCGCCTTATCCCCCGGCCCCCCTATCCGCCAGGACGCTGCGCGCCCTGGACCCCATTCGTTGGTTCCTGCTGACGCTGGATCGCGCCGGAGAGCATCGCTCTCCGGCGACTGCCGGTGCCGCCAGCGCGGACAGGGTGATTTTGTTCCTCGGAGCCCCGCTGATCCACCTGCTCTCGGGGATCGAACGTCAGGCTGACGGCCGCCACGGGAGCCAGCGAAAGCCCGGGGTCCGGGGACCGGCTTCGGTCCCCGGCGGAGAGGGTGTGGGAGAGGCGGCGCCTCTCCCACGGCGGGCAGCCACGAAGAGGAGAGGAACGGTCCGGCAGCGGTGCTCAGCGCCCGGGCTCGTCCGCCTGCCCTGGCTCCGGCCCGCCATGCACGGCGAGCCAGAGCGTGTCCTCATCCGGCGCGACCCAGGCGACGCGGTGGCGGCACCCCGCCGGCAACAGCACCCAGTCCCCGGGTGCGAGGCGGCGTTCCTGGCCACCGCCGAAATCCAGCACTGCCGCGCCGGACACTAGCAGCACGAATTCCGGCCAGTCCTGCTCGTACCAGCCCAGGCTCGCCGGCCCGAGGGGACCGCGCGAGGCGATGCGCTCGATCCGGGCGCCGGGCAGGTGGGCGAGGCCGGTGAAGGCCTCCTCGCCTGCCGCTGGCCGCGTCCCTTCCGCCAGCCGCCCGAAGCGCGGCGCCGGGGTCATGCCCGCAGCGCGGCCTCGGCGCCCTGGGCCAGCGCCAGCAGCGCCCGGTCCGCCCCCCGCGCCCCTGTCAGCATCAGCCCGACCGGGGCGGTGCCGGGGGCCTGGCAGGGCAGGCTGATGGAGCAGCGGTCGAGGAAGTTGCCCACCGCCGTGTTCCGCAGCAGCAGGAGGTTCAGGCGGTTGTATTCCTCCGTCGTTTCCACCGCGGCAATCGCGGGCGGGGTGACGACGCAGGTCGGGCAGAGGAAGGCATCGAAGCCCTCGGTGCGGGCATTCGCGGCGGCGATGATGCGCGCCCGCGCCACCTGAAGGTCGAGATAGTCCGCCGCCGTCATCGCTGCGCCCTTCTCGATACGCGCCAGCACGCGCGGGTCGTAGGCATCGCGGGCGCGCGCGATCAGCGGCGCGTGCCATGCCCAGGATTCCGCCGCCGCGAAGCCGCCCTTGGCATTGGCGGGAGGGATGTCGCGGAGTTCGGGAAAATCGATCTCCTCGATTCGCGCCCCGGCCTTCTCCAGCCTGCGCAACGCCGCATCGAAGGCTTCGGCCACGGCGGTCTCGATGCCGTCGAAGAGGAAGGTGCCGCGCGGCACGGCGAGGCGGGCACCGGACAGCGCGGCGGGGGCCGGGGCCACACCCTCCTCCTCCCCCGCCATGATCGCGTCGAGCACGGCGCAACAGGCGGCGGTGTTGGCGAGGGGACCGAGGCTGTCCAGCGAATGGCTGAGCGGCACGGTGCCCGTGAGCGGCACGCGGCTGGCGGTGGGCTTCCAGCCGACGATGCCGCACAGCGCCGCCGGCACGCGGCAGGAGCCGCCTGTGTCGGAGCCCAGCCCGGCGAGGCCCATGCCATCCGCCACCGCCACGGCGGCGCCGGAGGAGGAGCCGCCCGGCAGGCGCCCGGTGGCGCGGTCCCAGGGCGAGCGGGGGGTGCCGTGATGCGGGTTCACGCCGAGGCCGGAGAAGGCGAATTCCACCATGTTGGTGCGGCCCAGCACCACGAAGCCGGCCCGTTCCAGCCGCGCCACGGAAGCGGCGGTGCGGGTGGCGGGCGGGGCGTCGCGCAGCGCCGTGGAGCCGGCGGTGGAGGTGACGCCCGCCTGGTCGTAGAGATCCTTGATGCTGATCGGGATGCCTGCCCAGCGCGACGGCGCCCGCCCGGCCCGGCGCAGCGCGTCCATGGCCCCGGCGGCGGCACGGGCCTGTTCCGCCTGCACCGCCACGAAGGCCCGCGCCCCTTCGCCCTCCGGCTCGGCGATCCGCGCCAGCGCGGCCTCCACCAGTTCCAGGCTGCTGGTGCGCCAGTCTGCCAGGGCCTCGGCGGCGGCCTCGATGCTGCGGTATTCCATGCTCACCCCTTCCGCCCTCGAGCGGGTTCTCTGGCCTCCGCCACCCGGCCCCGGTCGTGATGGGGGCGGGCGGGAAAGGCACGACGCCGCAGGGGAAACCCGCCCCGCCGGTTTGGCAAGGCGCCCGTGGCGCATGGGAAGGCAGCCCGGTATCGCGCGTGGGGTTGGCGGGGCGGCCGCGCACCGGAAAAGTCCCTGCCGCCCCGCGGAGGACGGTCACTTCTTCCGCAGGGCGGCACGGCAGGCCCGTGCGGCCACCTTGCCAGACGGGCGCGCCTGCCGCTTGGTGCATCCGTCCCGACCCGTCCCGGAACCTCCTGGGGTGCATGACCGAAGCCGCTTCCCGCCTGATCCGTTCCGGCAGCCCGCAGAGCTGCCACCCGCATGAGCGCTACCTGCTCCGCAGCACGGACTGGGATGCCCTGCCGGAAGCGCTGCGGCAGGAGCCGGCGCTGGACCTGCTGAGCCTCTGGGCGGAGCCTGGGCTGGTCCATGCCGCCTTCCTGAAGCGCGCCCCGGAGGGCGGCACGCCGGCGCGGCTGCTGTTGGCCTCGGCGCCGCTGCGCGAGGGGCGCTTCGCGGCGTTGTCTCCCGCGCGGCCGGGCGCCGCACTGTTCGAGCGCGCGGCGCGCGACCTCTGGGGGGCCACGGCACAGGGTGAAGACGGGGCGGCCCCTGCCATCCCGGGCAGGGGCGGCGGCCTTTCCGTCCGGGTCGCCCCCGTTCCTTCCCCGGGGGTGGTCGATCCGCGCCCCTGGCTGGATCACGGCCGCTGGCTGTTCGACCGTCCCCTTTCCGCCGTGCCGGTGCGCCGGTCGGCCCCGCCACCGCAGCCGGAATTCCGCCCGCCGCCGGAGGGCGAGGGGCTGCACCAGCTCGCCCTCGGCCCCGTGCGTGCCGGCATCGCCGAGCCCGCGCATCTGCGCCTGGACCTGATGGGCGAGCGCGTGACGCGGCTGGAAGCGCGGCTGGGCTATGCCCACAAGGGCACGCTGGGGCTGATCCGCGGCAAGTCGCCGCGCGGCGCCGCCCGTTTCGCCGCGCGCCTGTCGGGGGTGGATGCGGTGGCCCATGGCTGGGCCTTCGCCATGGCGGCGGAGGCGGCGGCCGGTCGCGCCGTTCCACCCCGCGCCACGGTGCTGCGCGGCGTGCTGGCGGAGCTGGAGCGCGTGGCGAACCACCTGGACGCCTGGGCCGCCGCCTGCCGCGCGGCGGGGGCGGGCGAATGCGCCGCGGCGGCCGCGCGCCTGCGGGAGATCCTGCGGCGGGCGCTCGGCGCCGCTTTCGGGCACCGGCTGGCCATGGATGTGGTGGTGCCGGGCGGGCTGGCGGTGGACCTGGCGCCGGAGGGGGAGGCGGCGCTGCGCGCGGCGCTGGAGGTGGCGGCGGCGGGGCTGGCGGCGCTGCCGCCTCAGCCCGCCCCGGCGGCCGAGCGCCTGGCCGGGGCTGGGCGCCTGCCGCTTCCCCTGGCGGAGCGTTTCGCGGCGGGGGGCGTGGTCGGCAGGGCCTCGGGGCGGGATTTCGATGCGCGGCGGGACCTGCCCCATGCGCCCTATGACCGGCTGGGGATTCCGCTGTCCCGGGGCGGCGACGCGGCCGCCCGGCTGGCGCTGCGGCTGGCCGAGGCGCGGGAAAGCCTGCAGCTCCTGCCCCTGTTGCTCGATGCCCTGCCGGACGGGGAGATCGCCATCCCCCTGCCGGCGCGCGCCGGGGAAGGGGTGGGCGTGGTCGAAGGGGCGCGGGGCGAGGTGCTGCACTGGCTGTCCCTGGACGGCGAGGGGCTGGTGCGGGCCTGCTTCGCCCGCGATCCGGCCTGGCTGCACTGGCCCTTGCTGGAGGCGGTGATGGAGGGGAGCGAACTGGCCGATCTCGCCCTTTGCGAGCATTCCTTCGGCCTGACCTGCAGCGGGGTGGACCTGTGAGCCCGCGCCCTGGAGCGGCCCGTGCCGCATGGCCGGAAGGAGGCGCCCGGTGAGCGCCCGCCTGCCCTGGTCGCGGCTGATCCGCAACCTGCTCCATGCCCCGCCGGCCGAGGCGCCGCCCAGGCCTCCGGCCGATCTGGTCGCCGCCTTGGCGGCGCAGATGACCGCCGGTGCCCATGCCCGGTTGGGCCGCAGCCTGGCGATCCGGGAGATCGATGCCGGTTCCTGCGGTGGCTGCGAGGCGGAGATCGCCGCCCTCGACGCCCCGCCCTACGAGCTGGAGCGCTTCGGCCTGCGCTTCGTGGATTCGCCACGGCAGGCCGACCTGCTGCTGGTGAGCGGCCCGGTGACGCGCAACATGGCCGAGGCGCTGCGCCGTGCCCATGCCTGCATGGCGCGCTCTGCCTGGGTGGTGGCCGTGGGCGACTGCGCGGTGGATGGCGGCTGCTTCCACACTTCCCCGGCGGTGGAGGGCGGGGTCGGGGCGGTGCTGCCGGTGGACCTGCTGATCCCCGGCTGCCCGCCGGCTCCGGAACAGGTTCTGGAAGGGCTGCTGGCGCTGCTCCAGGCAGGCGGAACCGCGCCCGCTCCGCCGCAGCCGATCGCACCCCAGGCGGCGACGCCCTGGCCCCCAGGGCAAGACGCGGAGGAGCCTTGGCAGCCGGACCCGCCCGGGCAGGCCCTGCCGCCGGAGGAAGACCTGTCGCCAGGGAAAGACTGGCCGGCGGAAGACGCCGCCGGGGAGGATAGGGCGGACCCGCCCGGGGCGCGGCCGGATGGCAGGGACGGTCCGGGCAGCCATTCCGGCTGAACCGTTCCCCCGCATCGGGCAACGCCTTTCCCGGCCGTTCCGCCCTTGGTCTCATCCCCTGGGGTCATCCCTGGGTCATCCCCTGGGTTCATCCGCTTGGGGGAAGCAGCGGCGGTCAGGCCGTCCTGGATCGCTGCGGCGGCACGAGAACCTTGTCGCGGTAGTTGCAGAATTCGCGGGCCACGCAGCGCCAGCATTCCGGCAGCCGGGCCTTGCAGACATAGCGCCCGTGCAGGATCAGCCAATGATGCGCATCGCGCAGCCATTCCGGGGGGCAGCGCTTCAGCAGCGCCTCCTCCACCTCCCGCACATCCTTGCCGGGGGCGAGGCCGGTGCGGTTGCCCAGGCGGAAGATATGCGTGTCCACCGCCATGGCGGGCTGGTGGAAGGCGACGCTCAGCACCACGGAGGCGGTCTTGCGGCCGACGCCGGGCAGCGCCTCCAGCGCCTCGCGGCCGTCGGGCACCTCCCCGCCATGCCGGTCGAGCAGCATCTGCGACAGGGCGACCACGTTGCGGGCCTTGCCCTGCCAGAGGCCGATGCTGCGGATGTGCCGGCCCACGCCCTCCACACCGAGGGCCACCATGGCGGCGGGATTGTCCGCCACGGCGAAAAGGCCGCCGCGCTCCGGGTCGGTCGCCCGGTTCACCGCCGCATCGGTGGTCTGGGCGGAAAGGACCACGGCCACCAGCAGGGTGAAGGGGTTGCCGTAATGAAGCTCGGTCCGGGCGTCCGGATTGGCGTCGCGCAGGGCTTCCAGGAAGCGGATGGCCTGGGCGGGCGGCATCCTCCGGGCCCGGCGCGGCTCCCCCGCCGTGCCATGCAGGGCGGTGGCGCGGCGGCGGGCAGGCCGGGGCCGGGCGGCAGGCGGCTTTTCGGAGGATTCGGCTGGCACGGCGACTTCGCTAGCCTATCTTTCCCCACCATGACAGTGGAAGCGCCCATCGGGGAGGCCCCGCGCCTGGAGGAGCCCGTGCTCTTCGAGGCCGTCAGCGTGCCGCCCCGCTCCTGGACGCCGCGGGGCTTCCTGGTGCTGGCGCTGCTCCTGGGCTCGGCGGCGGCGGCGCTCTGCGTGGTGTTCTTCCTGCTGGGCGCCTGGCCCATCCTGGGCTTCATGGGGATCGAGATCCCGCTGGTGCTGGCGCTCATGGCGCTGCACCACCGGCGTTCCGGCCGGGTGTCGGAGATCCTGTCCCTGACGGCGGACCGGCTGCGGGTCCGGCGCACCGACGCCTGGGGAAGACGGGAGGAGTTCCTGCTCCAGCCCTACTGGACCCGGGTGGAACTGCTCAGCCACCCAGGCTCGGCCGGGCGTCTCCGGCTTCTGTCCCGCGGCCGGGGGATCGAGATCGGCCGCTGTCTTTCAGGCGATGACAAGCGGGATCTGGCGCGGGCCCTGGAGGCGGCCTTGTGCCGCTACCGGGAGCCCCGCTTCGACAACCCCCAACTCCTGGATTCCCGGTTCCGGAACTGAGATCCGCATGGCCTGAGCGCAGGGACGGGCATGGCGTTCAGGCGATGCTGGCAACCCCCGCCGGGGGTCGCCTCAGTCGACCGGGGCGAGGCTCTTGATCAGGTCGAAGACCCGCTTGCGCACGGCCGGTTCCGTGATGCGGTAATAGGCGCGCACCAGTTCCAGCGTCTCACGCCGGTTCAGCGTGTCGTCCTCGAAGCCTTCCTGCCCCTCGGCGAAGCCGGCCAGCCGCGTGCGGTTGCCGCCGCCCAGGGCATCGGGCATGTCGTCGAAGAAGAAGCCGATCGGCACGTCCAGCACGCGCGCGATGTCGAACAGGCGGGATGCGCCGATCCGGTTCACGCCACGTTCGTATTTCTGGACCTGCTGAAAGGTGAGGCCCAGCGCCTCGCCCAGCTTCTCCTGGCTCATGCCCAGCAGGGTGCGCCGCAAGCGGACACGCCCCCCCACATGGACATCGATGGGGCTGGGGCGATGCTCTCGCTCAGTACGCTCCGCCGGCTCGTCCCTCGACATCTGACCGTTCTCCAATTTCCCGTTCGGCCGGCTCTTGCCAGGCACAACATCCGTACGACGGCGCGTTTCCTGGGCGTCTCGGGCGAAGGCTATCGACTGCACCATGGAGCGGCTGCCCCCTCTGTTCTCTCTATAACCTGCGATTGCAGAAAGAATTTGTCAACTCTTTTGAGATTTCTCTTTTTTTAGATCACCTCTCTCGGCTTGACCAGCGGAATCTTCGGCCCCCGCCGCCGAAAACCCGCCAGGAAACAGAGGAGCGCGAGGAGGCCCGGTCCCCACAATCCCGTTTTCGAGAACAATGTCGGGGGCAAACGACCGGGAAGGGCAGTGGTTACAGTCCCCATCAGGCCCAGGCCCAGATGGGCTCGTTCCCGCCCCTGCGAATCGAAAACGGCCGAGATGCCCGTCTGCGCCGCGCGGGCCAGGGGCAGTCCCTCCTCCACCGCCCGCAGGCGCGCCGCCGCCAGATGCTGGTAGGGGCCGGCCGACTGTCCGAACCAGGCGTCGTTGGTGATGTTCAGCATCCAGTCGGGCCGGTCCCGGGGCAGTACCACGGCCCCCGGGAAGATCACCTCGTAGCAGATCAGGGGCGAGAAGCCGGGCAGCCCGCCCAGACGCAGCGTCACCGGCCCCGTGCCGGCGGAGAAGTCCATCCCGCCCCGGATGACGCGCAGCGGCAGCAGGCCGGACAGCGGCATGTACTCGCCGAAGGGCACCAGATGGCTCTTGTCGTAGCCGCCCAGCAGGTTTCCGTCGGAATCCATCCCGACGAGGCTGTTGTAGACGGCCAGGAGGCTGCGGTCGGGGCCGAATTCCGCCCGGTCCGTCCCGCCCAGCAGGATCCCGCCTGGCGGCAGGGTATCCGCCACGTAGCGCCGGGCATCCGGGTCCTGTGCCAGCAGGAAGGGGCTCGCGGTTTCCGGCCAGACCGCCACGACGCGGTTGCCGGGCGGCACGGTTTCCAGGGCGCGGGCCGTCCCCTGTTTCGTCAAGTCGAGATAGCGGCGGAAGATCGCCCAGCGCGAGGCCGGGTCCCATTTGAGCTGCTGCGCGATGTTGCCCTGCACGAGCACCAGCGTCACCGGCTGGTCCGGCGGCGCGTCCTGTCGCAGGCGCCAGGCGCCAAGCAGGCCGAAGCAGGCCAGCCCGGCCAGCGCCCCGGCCATGCCGCGACGGCCGAGCAGCGGGGCGCAGGCCAGCAGCACCGTGGCCAGCGAGAGTCCATAGGCGCCGATCCAGGCCGCCCCCTGCACCGGCAGGGCGTCGAAGGCCCAGACCGAGCCGAGCAGGTTCCACGGGAAACCGGTGAAGGCCCAGCCCTTCAGCATCTCCGCCCCGGTCCAGGCCCCGGCGAAGGCCAGGATGCGGCGCCAGCCGGGCGGTGAGGCCCAGGCCGCCAGGGCCGGCAGGATGGTGAAGGCCCCCATCGGCAGGGCCAGGGCCGGCACGGCCAGCGGCACCGCCCACCACAGGCGGTCCGCCTCCACCAGGATCGCCTCGGTGATCCAGTAGAGGCCGGCGAGCTGGAAGCCCCAGCCCCAGGCCCAGCCGACCATCAGGGCACGCCGGCGGCCGGGCGCCGCGTCGAGCAGCAGGAGGAGGCCCGGCAGGGTCAGCCACAGCACCGGCACGAGATGCAGCGGCGGCAGGGCCAGGGCCGTCAGGGCGCCCAGCAGGGCGGAAACCGCGAGCAGGCGCCAGCCATGGAGCCGCGCGGCGAATCGGGGCAGGTTCGTGAGCACGCCGGGCTGGTAGCCAGGGGTTTCCCCCCCGGCAAGCCACGGTTGGTGACGATCGGGGGAGGGAAAGGCGGCTGGCGCCCCCCTCCCCGCTCCGTCTCTACTCTGCGGCCTGCTGCGTGTCGGCCGGATTGTCGATCAGGGGGCGGCGCACCCGCAGGCGGCGGATGCGGCGCGGATCGGATTCCAGCACGCGGAACTCCAGGCCCGAGCCGGGATGCGAGACCAGCTCGCCCTTCTTCGGCACCCGGCCGGCCAGGGTGAAGACCAGCCCGCCCACCGTGTCGATGTCCTGGTGCTGCTCCTCCGGCGTCAGGATCGGGCCCATGCGGGCCTCGAAATCCTCCACCGGCATGCGGGCGTCGACGTCGAGCGTGCCGTCGGGGCGCTCCACGATCTGCGGCAGCTCCTCCTCGTCATGCTCGTCGGAGATGTCGCCGACGATGGTCTCGACCAGGTCCTCGATCGTCACGAGGCCGTCGATGCCGCCATACTCGTCCACCACCAGGGCGAGGTGGATGCGCGCCATGCGCATCTGCAGCAGCAGGTCCAGCACGGGAATCTGCGGCGCCACGAAGAGCGGCTTGCGCAGGATGGCCTTGAGGTCGAAGGCCGCCTCGTGCCCCACCGCGGCGAAGACATCCTTGATGTGGACCATGCCCACGATGTCGTCGAGGTTCTCGCGATAGACCGGCAGGCGGCTGTGCCCCTCGCGCTGGATCAGCTCGATGGCCTGCTGCAGCGTCAGGTTCTCGGGCATGGCGACGATGTCGGCGCGCGGCACCATCACGTCCAGCGCCGTCTTGCCCCGCAGCTTCAGGACATTGCCCAGCAGCAGGCGTTCGGCGGCATCGAGCTCGGGGACCTCGCCCGGCTCGCCGTCCTCGCCGCTGCCATCCACCAGCGCCTCGAAGCGCTCGCGGACGCTTTCCGCCTCCTTCTTGCGGGTCAGCGCCCCCAGCCACCAGAGCAGGCCGCGTTCACCGCCACGTTCACCCTGGCCGTTCTGGCCGTTGCCGGGGGCCGGCGTGTGCTCGCTCATCTCAGGCCACCCCCCGCCAGGGATTGGGCAAGGCGAGGCGGCGCATGATGCGCGCCTCCGCCCGCTCCATCCGCCGGGCCTCGCCGGCATGGAGGTGGTCGTAGCCCGCTAGGTGCAGCGCGCCATGCGCCACCAGATGCGCCAGATGCGCGTGCAGCGGCCGTCCGGCCGCGCGGGCCTCCCGCCGCACGACGCCCAGCGCCACGGCGATGTCGCCCAGCAGGCCCGGCATCTCCGCCGGGAAGGACAGGACGTTGGTCGGCTTGTTCTTGCCGCGATGCAGGCCGTTGAGGCGCTTCACGGCGCGGTCGTCGGTCAGCAGCACCGTGACCATGCCGCCGACCGGGCCGCCGGCGCCGCCGGCCTCGGCCAGGGCGGCCTCGGCGGCCTCCTGGGCCAGCCGCGCGACGCGCGGCACCGCCGCATGCCAGCGCGGGTCCTCCACGACGACATCGATGCATGGCTCCTCCGCGGAGCCATGCCCATCAGCCAGAAACGATTCCCGGGCGACGCCCGGGCTACTACTCGACGGGTCCATCCCTGTCCTTTCCGCGCCGGCTTGCCCTCATGGCTCCGGCCCTGTCGTCCTTAGCATCGAATCGTGCGTAAGCCGCAACGATCCGGCCCACCAGCGGATGGCGCACGACATCGCCCTCCGCGAAACGCGTGACGCCGATCCCCTCGACGCCCTCCAGCACACCCAGCGCCTGCACCAGCCCCGAACTCTGGCCCGGCGGCAGGTCCACCTGGGTGGGGTCGCCGGTGATCACCATCCGCGTGCCCTCGCCCATGCGGGTGAGGAACATCTTCATCTGCGCGGGCGTGGTGTTCTGCGCCTCGTCCAGGATGGCGAAGGAATGCGCCAGCGTGCGCCCGCGCATGAAGGCCAGCGGCGCCACCTCGATCTCGCCCGTGGCGATCCGGCGCGTCACCTGCTCGGCCGGCATCATGTCGTGCAGCGCGTCATAGAGCGGGCGGAGATAGGGGTCCACCTTCTCCTTCATGTCGCCGGGCAGGAAGCCCAGCCGCTCGCCCGCCTCGACCGCCGGGCGGCTGAGCACGATGCGGTCCACCCGCCCCGCCATCAGCAGGGCGACGCCCTGGGCGACGGCGAGATAGGTCTTGCCGGTGCCGGCCGGGCCGATGCCGAAGACCATCTCCTGCCGCGACAGCATGTCCATGTAGCCCGCCTGGGCCGGGGAGCGCGGCGCGATGGCGCCCTTGCGCGTGCGGATCGCCGGCAGGTCGGAGAGCGGCAGGCGCGGGTCCTCGGCCTGTTCCGCGCCCTTCACCGCGAAGCGCAGCGCTGCCTCGACCTCCGACATCCCCACACCCTCTCCACGCCGCAATCGGGCCCAGAGGCCACGCAGCACGGTTTCGGCGGCCTCGGTCTCGACCCCGCCGCCGGTGACCGTCACCCGGTTGCCGCGCGCGGCGATGCGCACGCCCAGCTTCTGCTCGATCCGCGCGATATGGCGGTCGTGGTGGCCGAGCAGCAGCGGCAACAGGGTGTTGTCGTCGAAGGTCAGGGAGACCGACCGCGTCCCCGGCCCGGCATCAGCCAGGAGGGGACGGGCGAGGGCCTGGGGATCCGCCCGGAGGGCGATGGCGGGGCTGGTCAAGCGGTGGCGTGCTCCGATGCCGGGTGAACTTGGTCCAGAAGGGTGGCTGACAGAGAATTGGGGTGTGCCGTGTCCAGGCGCACCCTCACCGTCCCGCCTATCAGCCCTGCGGGGGCGGAAAAATGAACCGGCTGCAGCCAGGGGGAGCGGGCCGCGAGCTGTCCGGGATGGCGGCCGGGGCCGGTGACCAGCACCTCGACCTCCCGCCCGACGCAGCCGGCGTTGAAATCCTGCTGCTGCGCGCGCAGCAGGGCCTGGAGCGCCTGGAGGCGGGCATCCTTCTCCGCCTCGGGCACCTGGCCGTGCATGTTGGCTGCCGGGGTGCCGGGGCGGGCCGAGTACTTGAAGGAATAGGCGAGCGCGAAGCCGGTCTCGCGCACCAGCGCCATGGTGTCGGCGAAGTCCCGCTCCGTCTCGCCCGGATGGCCCACGATGAAGTCGGAGGACAGGGCGATGTCCGGCCGCGCCCGGCGCAGCTTCTCCACGATGCCGCGGAACAGGGCGGCGTCATGGCCCCGGTTCATGGCGCGCAGGATACGGTCGGAGCCCGACTGCACCGGCAGGTGCAGGAAGGGCATCAGCGCCGGCACCTCGCCATGGGCGGCGATCAGGTCGTCGTCCATGTCGCGCGGGTGGCTGGTGGCGTAGCGCAGGCGGGCGAGGCCGGGGATCTCCGCCAGCGCGCGGATCAGCCGGCCCAGCGTCCATGTCCGCCCGTCCGGCCCCTCGCCGTGATAGGCGTTCACGTTCTGCCCGAGCAGCGCGATCTCGCGCGACCCCTGAGCCACGAGGCGCCGCGCCTCGGCCAGGATGGCGCCGGCGGGGCGGGAGAACTCGGCGCCGCGGGTATAGGGCACGACGCAGAAGGAGCAGAACTTGTCGCAGCCCTCCTGCACCGTGAGGAAGGCGATGGGGCCCTGCGGCATGGCGGCCTCGGGCAGGTGATCGAACTTGTCCTCGGCCGGGAAGTCGGTCTCGATCACCTGGCCGGCGGCGCGGCTGGCGCGGGCCACCATTTCCGGCAGGCGGTGATAGGTCTGCGGCCCCAGCACGATGTCCACCCAGGGGGCACGGGCGGTGATCTCGGCGCCCTCGGCCTGGGCGACGCAGCCGGCGACGGCGATGATCGTTTCCTTGCCGCCGGCCGCGCGCTCCCGCTTGGTGTCGCGCAGGCGGCCGAGGTCGGAGAAGACCTTCTCCGAGGCACGCTCGCGGATATGGCAGGTGTTGAGGACGACCATGTCGGCCTCCTCCACCACCTCGGTCGGGGCATAGCCGAGCGGCGCCAGGACATCCGCCATGCGGGCGCTGTCATAGACGTTCATCTGGCAGCCCCAGGTGCGGATCAGCAGCTTCTTGCGGGGAGCAGCGGGAGCCTGCCCTGCCTGCGTCAGGGCGGCTTCGGTTCCGGACATCGCCATCGCCTCGGTCATGCGCACAAACCATCCTTCCGCCCGGCGGTGGAAGGGCCGGGTCGCGGCGGGGATGTGCGGCCCCTGGATGCAGGGGTCAAGCGACTCCGGGGGTGGGCTGCCGTGTCATGCGGCACAGCGTCGTGGATGCTGCGGTGCATGGTCAAGGGCTCCGGTGCCCCGGCGCCGGCGTCGCGGAGATCCGGCGCGGCGGGCGGGGGAGGCGGCGCGGGAGGCAAGCCGCATGAATTCAGTGAGTTCCGCCGCGCGGTGCGCACCGGCGGGCGGTGTCGGAGTAGCCCGGACGGCGCGGACGGTCTCCAAAATGTCACCACCTTCCGACCCCGGAAGCCCGGTTGGGGAGGCCGGGCGGGGCGCCGGTGTCCCTGACGATGCCTTCAGTGCCCAGCCGATGCGCCCGGAGTGGCGGAGGGGGGTTCCGGCGGCCGGTTCTGCCGCAGCGCGGCCGCGCCCTCCGCCACCATCCGCTCGGCCCTGGCGGAAAGCTGCTTGCGGTTCGGGAAGTCGGAGGGATGGACGGGCGGATGCAGCAGCACCGTGACGCGCGCACCGGGCAGGCGTGCCAGCATCCAGGCATGGCCAGCGATGCCCATGTCGCCGTACCAGGCAAAGACGGGGCGGTCGATGCGCACTAGCGGCATATGGCCCAGGCGGTCATAGACCACCGAGACCGGCTGCACCCATTCGGCGGCATCGGCGATGCCGAGGAAGGAGGAGCGGAAGGGCAGCACCCGGTTGCCGTCGTTGCTGGTGCCCTCCGGGAAGAGGAGCAGGTTCTCGCCCTGGGCCAGGTGCTCCCGCATCACGGTCGCCTCCTCCCCCGTCCGGGCGCGGGTGCGGCTGACGAAGATCGTGCGCCCCAGCTTCGCCACCGTGCCGATCACCGGCCAGCCCTTGACCTCGGCCTTGGCGACGAAGCAGGCCTCCAGCGTGCCGCCGAGCACCAGGATGTCCAGCCAGGAGCTGTGGTTGGAAAGGTAGAGCGCCCGCGGGCCGGCCGGTGCCACGCCGAGCACCCGCACCTCCAGCCCGAAGAGCCGGCAGGCATTGCGCCAGAAGAGGCGGGCGAAGCGGATCTTGCCACGCCCCGGCAGGGCCAGCAGCACCGCCTGCACCGGCATGCAGCAGAGCATCCAGAGCAGCAGGCAGGACAGGCGCCGCACCGCACGCAGGCGCCCGCCCAGGGGCCTGGGCCCCATGACGTCGGAAAAGGCCCGGCCCGGCAGGGCGGGACGGTAATGCGGCGGCTGCCTGCGGCCGCCCGGGCCGGCGGACGGGGAAGCCGGGGCATCGTCCCCGGGCGTCACACCGGATGGTGCCGGGGCGGGAGCGGGCTTCGCGCCCACGGATGTTCCGGTGGGTGACCGGCCGGCGACCGGAGCAGCGGGTGTGGCGGCCTCCATGCCCCATCGCCTAGCGCGTGCGGGGCCGCGCCGCAATCGGGGCCCCGGCGACGCGCCCTGCCCTGCGCCGGGCCATGCCGTGGCGGGGGAGCGGGTCCCATCAGCCCGGAAGGGCGGCGATCGCCTGGATCTCGAAGCGCATGCCCGGCGCGACCAGCCCGGCCACCACGACACTGGCCCGGTTGGGATAGGGCGGGTGGAAGAATTCGCGATACACCTCGTCCACCGGGGCCATGTCGGCCGCGTCGAGCAGGTAGATGGTGGCCTGCACCACGCCATCCAGGCCGCCCCCCGCCCGTTCCAGCGTCCGGCGCAGGTTCTCCAGGGCGAGGCGGGCCTGCTCCCGGATTCCCGACTGGAGGATCGTGCCATCCGGCTGAACGGGGCCATGGGTGGTGAAGAGCAGCCCGCCGCTGCGGATCGCCCAGGCGAAGGGCTGCCGGGGCTCCGGCAGGCCCGCGTCGATCTCCTGTCTCATCGGTTCTCCTCCAGGCCCAGCAGTTCCGCGATGCCCCGGCCCAGGGGCGAGGACGGATCGCCCGCATCGTCCAGCAGGCTGAAATGCGTGTGATGCGGCAGGAGCCGCCACTCCACCGGGCAGCCGGCCTCGCGCCAGTTCCAGGCCAGCAGTCGGCTCTGCTCCTGGAAGGCGACGGACTCGCGCTCGCCCACCGCGACCAGCAGGGGCAGCGGGCGGGCGGGGTCCTGGCGGGCCGGGCTGAGCGCCGCCACCGCCGCCTCGTCCATGCCCACGGCCTCGTTGACATAGCTGCGCCGGACCGGCTCCAGCTCGAAGACGCCCGACAGCAGCGCCAGGCCGCGCAGGGGCACCGCCGTGCCGAGCCGGGTCATGGCGGCGAGATGCGCGCCGGCCGAATGCCCCGCCACCACCACCCGTTCCGGATCGAAGCCCAGGGTGCCGGCCTGGGTCAGCAGCCAGGACAGGCCGCGCCGCGCCTGCGCCACGATGGCGGGCAACGTGACCTCCGGCGCCAGGGCATAGTCCATCACGGCCACATCGACGCCCGCCTCCAGCCAGCCGGGGGCGAGGAAGCCGGATTCCTCCTTCGAGACATGCTGCCAGAAGCCGCCATGCAGATAGACCAGCAGCGCGCCGGACGGCTCGGCGGCGCGGAAATAGTCGATCCTCTCGCGCGGGTGCGGGCCATAGGCCAGGTCGGCACGCAGGCGCCCGGCATGGTGGGCCTTGGCCAGGGCGGTGCGCCGCGCCCAGTCCTCGATCACCGCCGGCAGGGATTCCACGAAGAGGCTGGGGCTGTAGTCGCGGTCCAGCTCCGCCCGGCTGCGGGCGGAGGAAAGGAAGAGCGAGCTTGTCCGGGAAAGGGTCATCGGGTCCGGCGCATCGGATGGAACGGTGCTATCCTGGCGGCTGACGCGGCCGGCCGCAAACCGGCGCCCTTTTCCAGCCCCGATCCGGAGCCCCGCCCCGATGAGCGCCCCGACAAACAGCGCCCCGACAAGCCCTTCGGCCGACACCGATGCCGAAGTCCTTCCCAGCCGTGTCACCGAGGGCATCCACACCGATTTCGCGCGGAGCATGGGCTACGGGGAGTATCTGCGGCTCGACCTCCTGCTCTCGGCGCAGCAGCCGCTGAGCGCGCATCACGACGAGATGCTGTTCATCACCATCCATCACGTGCAGGAAGTCTGGCTGAAGCTGATCACGCACGAGATGCGCCTGGCGCTGGATTCCATCCGCCGCGACGCGCTGGACCCGGCCTTCAAGGCGCTGGCGCGGGTCTCGCGCATCCAGACGCAGATGATCGGCGCCTGGGACGTGCTCTCCACCATGACGCCGGCGGACTATCTCAGCTTCCGTGGTGTGTTGGGGAAGTCCTCGGGCTTCCAGTCCTTCCAGTACCGGATGCTGGAATTCCTGCTGGGCGCCAAGGACGCGAAGATGATGCTGCCGCACCGGCACGATGCGGCGGCCCATGCGGCGCTGGACGCGGCGCTGCGGGCACCGAGCCTTTACGACGAAGCCATCCGCCTGCTGGCCCGTCGCGGCTTCGACCTGCCCCGGGAGTTGCTGGAACGCGACCTGACGCAGCCGCACCGCCACAATCCGGAACTGCAGGCGGCCTGGCTGCGGATCTACCGCGAGGCGGAGACGCATTTCGACCTCTACCAGCTCGCCGAGGAGCTGGTGGATGTGGAGGATTCCTTCCAGCAATGGCGCTTCCGCCACATGAAGACGGTGGAGCGCATCATCGGCTTCCGCCAGGGCACCGGCGGCTCCGCCGGCGTCGCCTTCCTGCGCACCGCGCTGGAACGCTCCTTCTTCCCGGAGCTCTGGCAGGTCCGCACCGAGATCTGATACCCGGCCGCGCGCACAGCCACCGTCGCGAGAGGTTGAACGGAGGCGCACTTGGAGGCACCCGAGGGATCGCCTCATAAGTTCCCGGCAAGTGATCGGGCGAAGCCGGGACACTCGAATACTTGTGATCGACATGAACAATTGGTCACACGGAGTATAATCCATGAATTCGGTGTCCCGCCGGAACATCATCGCCGGAACCGCCGCCGCCGCGGCCCTGGTCCCCGCCGCGGCCAGCGCCCAGCAGGCTGCCCAGCAGACCACCCAGACCCCGCAGCCCAGCCGCGCTCCGGGCACCGGCGGCACCGATCCCGGCCCGCGCGACATGTCGCGCACGCGGCAGAACCCGGACATGCTGAACCCGCCCTCCACGGATCATGGGACGTTGCCGAACCTGCGCTTCTCCTATGCCGACGCGCATGTGCGGCAGGAAAGCGGCGGCTGGACGCGACAGGTCACGGTGCGCGAGCTCGGCGTGTCGCAGGACATCGCCGGGGTGAACATGCGCCTCAATGCCGGCGGCGTGCGCGAGCTGCACTGGCACAAGGAAGCCGAGTGGGCCTACATGCTCTATGGCAGCGCCCGCATCACCGCGATCGACACGCAGGGCCGGCAGTTCGTGGACGATGTGGGCGTCGGCGACCTCTGGTACTTCCCCGGCGGCATCCCGCATTCGATCCAGGGCCTGGGCGACGATGGCTGCGAGTTCCTCCTCGTCTTCGATGACGGGCATTTCGACGAGGACAGCACCTTCCTGATCAGCGACTGGTTCCGCCGTGTGCCGACCGAGGTGCTGGGCAAGAATTTCGGCGTGCCCGCCAATCTCTTCGGCCATACGCCGAGCCCGGACGAGCTCTACATCTTCAAGGCGGACAAACCCGGGCCGCTGGCGCAGGACCGCCTGTCCGGCGTGACGCAGGTGCCCTCGGCCGAGGGCTTCAGCCACCGCATGCTGGCGCAGGACCCGATCCGCACGAAGAGCGGCACGGTGCGCATCACGGATTCCTCCGTCTTCAAGGCCTCGAAGACCATCGCCGCCGCGCTGGTGGAGGTCGAGCCGGGCGGGCTGCGCGAGCTGCACTGGCACCCGAACACCAACGAGTGGCAGTACTACATCGAAGGGCAGGCGCGCATGGGCGTCTTCGCCGCCTCCGGCCAGGCGCGCACCTTCGACTACGTGGCGGGCGATGTCGGCTACGTGCCCTTCGCCACGGGGCATTACGTCGAGAACACCGGCAGCACCACCCTGCGCTTCCTGGAGATGTTCCGCAGCGACTATTACGCCGACCTGTCGCTGAACCAATGGATGGCGCTGACGCCGCAGCAACTGCTGCAGTCGCACCTGCGCCTGGACCAGCAGGTGATCAACGCGCTGCGCCGGGACAAGGCACCGATCGTGCCGGCCTGACGTTGCACCGTCCCCGGGGGACAAGGCTCCGCCTTTTCCCCCGCGCCCCCTTATCCGCCAGGACGCTTCGCGCCCTGGACCCCATTCGTTGACGCCTGCTGCGGGCCGGATCGCGCCGGAGAGCGATGCTCTCCGGCGACTGCGGGCGCCACGAACACGGACAGGGTGTTTGCTTTTTTCGGGAGCCCCACTGATCCGCCAGCTTTCAGGGATCGGGCGTCAGGCTGACGGCCACCGCCAGTGCCGACGAAAGCCCGGGGTCCGGGGACCGGCTTCGGTCCCCGGCGGAGAGGGTGCGGGAGAGGCGGCGCCTCTCCCACGGCGGGCGGCCACGGAGAGCGGCGCCGGATCAGCCCATCGACGGCACCAGCGTGCCCGGCTGCGTCAAAGGCGCGCGCGTCAGCAGATCGGCGAAGGTGAGCAGGAAGAGGAAGGTAAGCCACAGCAGCGCGGCGCAGGCGGCGATGCGGACCAGCGGTATCGCGTCGCGCAGCTTCATGAAGAAGACGCCGATCAGGATCGTCTTCACCCCCGAGATGCCGAAGGCCACCGCCGCGCTCCAGCGCCCGAGCGGCACATAGGCGAGGCCGAGGGTCGCGGCGAGCAGCAGCATGAGCGCCAGCCAGAGCGGCAGGGTCGCGCGCAGGATGTCCCGCGTGCTGCGCGGACCGGCCTCGGCCAGGCCATGCGGCGCGGTCAAGAGCGCCCACCGAGGTAGAAGAGCGGGTAGAGGAAGACCCAGACGATATCGACCAGGTGCCAGTAGAGCCCCACGACCTCATAGGCCGGGCTGCGCAGCGCGCGCCGGCGCGTCCAGGCCTGCCAGCTCAGCCAGCCGACCACGATGAGCCCGGCCGTCATGTGCAGCGCATGCAGCGCGGTCATGCCCCAGTAGAAGCCGAAGAAGATCTGCGAGGCAGGGTCGGGGAGCGGAAAGCCCGGACCGGGCACGAGGTGTTCCGCGATGTCCTTGTGGTACTCGAAGCCCTTCACCGCGAGGAAGGCGAGGCCCAGCAGCAGGGTCAGGGCGAAGCCGCGCAGGGCCGTGCGGCGCAGCTCGGCCTGGGCGGCCTCCGCGGCGATGGCCATGGTCAGGCTGCTGGTGAGCAGGATGGCGGTGTTGAGCGTGCCCAGCACCACATCCGTCTCGCGCCCGGCGGCGGCGAAGGCCTCCGGATGCAGGGCACGGTTCGCCACCACGGCCATGATCAGCCCGCCGAAGAGCATCGCCTCGCTGCCCAGGAAGATCCAGATGCCGAGGCTGGAACCCAGGCGCTGCCGGTGGAAGCTCTCCCAGGGCTCCCGGATCGGATCGGGCGCCTGCGCTGCATGGGGGTCCGCCGCGCTCACCGGGGCTCGTCCTGGTTCCGGTGCGGCTCCTCCGTCCGCCGGTCCGGGCCGAAATCCTCGTCGTGATAGAGGTAGGGGCCGGTTTCCACGACCGGCTGGCTGCGGAAATTGTCGCGCGGCGGCGGCGAGCCGGTCTGCCATTCCAGCCCCGTGGCGTTCCAGGGATCGTCCCCGGCCCGCTGCCCGCGCAGCAGCGACCAGGCGAGGTAGCCCATGGGCATCAGGTAGGCCGCAGCCAGCAGCACCGCGCCGCAGGAGGACATGACGTGATAGACCTGGAACTCCGGCGGATAGGCGCCGTAGCGCCGCGGCATGCCGAGATAGCCCATGATGAACTGCGGGAAGAAGGTGAAGCCGAAGCCGAAGAACATCAGGATGGCGGCGAAGCGCGCCCAGCCATCCGGATAGAGGCGCCCGGTGATCTTCGGCCACCAGAAATGCAGCCCGCCATAGAAGGCCGTGACCGCGCCGCCCACCATGATGAAGTGGAAATGCGCCACGACGAAATAGGTGTCGGTCACGTGCACGTCGATCGGGATCGAGGCCAGGAAGAGCCCGGTCAGGCCGCCGATGGTGAAGAGGCCGATGAAGCCGACGGCGTAGAGCATCGGCGCCTCGAAGGTGATCTCGCCGCGGTAGAGGGTGAAGGTCCAGTTGAAGACCTTGATGGCCGAGGGCACGGCGATGACGAAGGAGAGGAAGGAGAAGACCAGCGAGGCGTAGAGCGACTGCCCCGAGACGAACATGTGGTGGCCCCAGACCAGGAAGCCGATCACCGCGATCCAGAGGATCGCATAGACCATGAAGCTGTAGCCGAAGATCTGGCGCCGGGCGAAGCAGGTGACGATCTCGCTGATCACGCCGAAGGAGGGCAGGATCATGATGTACACGGCCGGGTGGCTGTAGAACCAGAAGAGGTGCTGGAACAGCAGCGGGTCGCCGCCCCGCGCCGGGTCGAAGATCGGCAGGCCGAAGGCGCGCTCGGCGAAGATCAGCAGCAGCACGGCGGTCAGCACCGGGGTCGCCAGCACCATCACCAGGCTGGTGCCGTAGAGCGCCCAGACCAGCAGCGGCAGGCGGAACCAGTGCATCCCCGGCGCGCGCAGCATGTGCACCGTGGCGATGAAGTTCAGCCCCGTCATGATGGAGGAGAAGCCCACGGCGATCACCGCGAAGACGGCGGCGAGCACGTAGGAGTTGGAGAACATCGTGGAATAGGGCGTGTAGAAGGTCCAGCCCGTGTCCACCCCGCCGGCGATCAGCGCATAGACCAGGAAGGCGCCGGCGCCGACGAAGAGATACCAGGAGGACAGGTTCAGGCGCGGGAAGGCGACGTCCTTCGCCCCGATCATCAGCGGCAGCAGGAAGTTGCCCAGCGTGTTGGGGATGGAGGGCACCAGGAAGAACCAGACCATCACCGTGCCGTGCAGGGTGAACATCCGGTTGTAGGTGTCCGCCGACATCAGGTCCTGCTGCGGCGTGAAGAGCTCCAGCCGGATCGCCACCGCGCCCGCCCCGCCGATGAAGAAGAAGGCGGTCAGCGCCGCCGCGTAGAGCAGGGCGATCCGCTTGTGGTCGGTGGTCAGCAGCCAGGAGGCGAGGCCGCGTTCCGCCGTCAGGTAGCTTTCCTCCCCGGCCGGCCGGGCGCGGGGCGCCATGGCGGCGTCGGCGGCGATGTCGCTCATGGTGACTTCTCCTCCCGCAGGGAGCGGATATAGGCGACGAGGCGCTGCAGCTCGTCCTCCCCCACCAGCCCGGCGAAGGAGGGCATCAGCGGCTGGAAGCCGGCCACGACCTGCCGTGCCGGCTGCAGGATGGAATCGCGCAGATAGGCCTCGTCGGCGGTGACGAAGCGCCCGTCCGAGAGCAGCACCTGCCGTCCGTAGAGCCCCTCCAGCCGCGGCGCGTGGACGGTGGCGCTGCCGGCATGGCAGCCGGAGCAGCCGAGCGCGGTGAAGAGCACCCTGCCCTCCCCCGCGAGGTCGTCGGCCTCCGGCTGCGCCGCCAGCCATTGCGCGTAGTCGCCCGGTTCCATCACCGTGACCGTGCCGCCCATGCGGGCATGCAGCGTGCCGCAGTACTCGGCGCAGAAGAGCTGGTAGGTGCCGGGCTTGGTGGGGGTGAAGCGCAGCTCGGTCAGCCGGCCGGGCAGGACGTCCTGCTTCACCCGGAAAGCGGGGACGAAGAAGGAATGGATCACGTCCTGCGAGGTCATGATCAGCCGCACCGGCTGGCCCAGCGGCACGTGCAGCGCGTCGATCTCCTGCGCCCCGTTGGCGTGGCGGGTCTTCCACATCCACTGCTTGGCCTGGACGTGGATCTCCACCGCCTCCCCCTGCTCCGCGCGGCCGAAGGACAGCATGGTGGCGCCGCCCCAGGCGAAGAGCACGATCGCCAGCAGCGCCGTGGCCACGGTCCAGCCGACCTCGACCTCGCGCTGCAGGATCTCCGGCAGCGGCCCGCGCGGCGCCTTCGAGCCGCGGCGGTAGCGGATCGCGAAGCCGAGCAGCAGGCAAGCCACCAGCAGCAGGATGGCGCCCGAGAGCACCAGCATGATCACCACGATCAGGTCGGTGCGCTGCGCGACGTCCGAGGCGGCGTCGGGCCAGAACCGGAAGCTGCTCATGGGCGCATCCCGCCCTGCGCTTGACCATTCTGGGCTTGGCCACCCTGGGCTTGGCCACCTTGGGCCCGGCGGCGCGAGACGAGGACGAGGAAGAGCCCCAGCCCGCCCAGGGTCAGCAGCGTCCCCACCGTCAGCGCCTGCTTCACCATGCCGTTGTAGATCCCGTGCGCCGGGTCGAGTCCGTAGCAGAGCAGGTGGAGACGGTCCCCCAGCGTGCCGATCCTGCCGTCGGAGGCCTCCACCAGCGCCAGCCGTAGCACCGCCGGATCGGGCGCCAGCCCGTCCAGCAGCCGCGACACCCGCCCGTCGCCCGTCAGCACCAGGATGCCGATGGGATGGGCGTAGCGGCCGGCCGCCTCGTCGAACTGCGCCCGGTAGCCGAGGGCGGACTGCACCCGGGCCAGCGCGGCGGCCGGTCCGGTCAGGACATGCGTGGCGGCCAGCAGCGCGGGCGGCAGCCCGTCCAGATGCGCCGCCTTCATCGCGCGCGCCTCGGCCGGCCCGTCCCGTGGCCCCAGGGCGATGGCCAGCGACACGACGTCCCGCCCCGGCCGCAGCCCGGTTTCCGCCAGGGCATGGGCGGCGATGCCGAGGGCCGGGCCGCAGAGCGTGACGCAGGTGTAGTCGGCCAGCACCAGCACCGCCGGCAGGCCGTGCTGGAGGGCGGCGGGCGTGACCGCGTGCCCATCCTCGTCCCGCAGCGGCAGGTCCGGCGGCAGGCGCGCGCCCGGCGGGGGCGCCAGCTCCACCTCGGCCAGTTGCGCCTCGGTCAGCGCCGCCCGCGCCGGCCCCGGCAGCATGGCGGGCGGCAGGGCCGCGAGCAGCAGGCCGAGGAGCGGCAGGAGGTGCCTCATGGCCCCGCCTCCCCCCTGCGGGCCGCCTCAGGCCGCACCGGCAGCGGCACGCCCGGCTCCGGCGCCTCCAGCGGCGCATAGGCTTCCGGGCCGCGCCCGGACTGGATCTCCATGGCCCGCCGCACGGGGATGCGGACCAGGCCGCGCTCCCGGTCCACCCAGCCATAGGTTTCCAGCCCCCGGCGCTGCTCCGACAGGAAGCGGGCGAGGTCGCCGCGCGGGTCGGTCTGAAGTGCCGGCGCCGGGAAGTCCTGCGGCGCGGGCGGCTGGTTGGCGCGGATGCCGGTGCGGTCATAAATCCAGAACAACCCGCCCAGGCTCAGCAGCAAGAACAGCAGCGTCCCGAACCCCACCGCCAGCACGGCGCGCGGATAGACGTCCAACGGTTCGCGCGTGCGGATCTCCTCAGCCATGGCGCAGCCCCTCCCGCGCCGGCGCGTCCGGCCGCCGCCGCAGGCGCGGCGCCAGCACGCCCCGCACCAGCCCGGTCCAGGCCCCGCCCACGGCGAGGAGGCCGAGCGCCCCGCTCAGCAGGCTCCAGGCGCCGAAGCGCGGCCCGGCCAGCCAGAGCAGGTGCAGCCAGAGCCCCGCCAGCACCCCCAGCCCGATGCGGGCCAGGGCCGTGGGGCTGCGCCGCCAGGACCGCAGCATCGGCCCGCAGAGCGGCAGCAGGCCGGACAGCAGCAGCGCCGCCGCCAGCACCCAGGGCCAGGGCGCCGTCCGCCGCAGCAGGAACCAGGAGGCCTTGTCCGGCAGGTCGCCATACCAGGCGGTGAGGTACTGGGTGTAGGTGAGGTAGAGCGTACCCAGCGCGGCGGCCACCAGCATCCCGGCGAGGTCCCCGGCTGTTCCCGTCCCGCCGCCACCGGTCCCGGAGCGGAGGCAGGCTGCCCAGGCGAGGGCCGCCAGGATCTGCATCACCAGCAGCCCCAGGGCGAAGGCGGTGGAGTGGTAGCGCGGGTCGATGGAGAGCAGCCAATCCACCGACAGGGCGGTGTGCATCACCACATGCAGCAGCAGCGCCACCGCCCCCAGCGCCGTCCGCGCCGCGCCGCGCAGCAGCACCAGCAGCGGCGCCAGCACGGACCAGAGCAGCAGCGAGACCCCGCCGCGCAGCAGGGCCGCGGGCGGGTTCAGGTAGAGCGCCGCCACATCCGCGTGCATGGCCCGCGACGGGTCCGCCACCCAGGGGTAGAGCGCCGGCATGGCGAAGGCCAGCGGCAGGGCGAGCAGCAGGAAGAGCGGCAGCGCCGCCGCGGCGGGCACCAGCGCCCCGTCCAGCGCCTCGCCCCAGGCGCCGCCGGTGAGGGCATGGACCGCCAGCAGTACGAAGGCGCCCAGGGAGATGCCCAGCCAGAAGAACAGCCCGGTCAGCCAGCCCACCGCCGCCGTACCGGGCGAGAGCAGCAGGCCCCAGCCGAGCAGCAGCAGCGCCGCGACCAGGCCCGCCAGCACCGGAGGCCAGCCGGAGAGCAGGGCACGCGCGCTCACGGTCCCGCCTCCCGGATCGCCCCGGCGGCTTCTGGCGCCTCGGCCAGGGTGGCGTGGTGCGAGAGCTGCAGCGTGCGCAGATAGGCCACGATCGCCCAGCGGTCCTCGGGCGGCACGCGGGCGGCATAGGAATACATCACGCCATAGCCCTCGGTGATGACGTCGAAGAGGTAGCGGGCGGGCACCGCGCGCAGGCGGCGGGTGTGGAAGGAGGGCGGCGGCGGGAAGCCGCGCTGCACGACCATGCCGTTGCCCTCGCCGGACAGGCCGTGGCAGGGCGTGCAGAAGATGCCGAACCGTTCCTGCCCGCGCGCCAGCAGCGCCGGGGTGACGGGCGGCGGGACGAGGGCGGCGGCGTCACGCGCCAGGTCGCCCCACGCCACCGTGCCGGCCGGGATGGGGCGGGCGGTGGTGCCGTCCTTCCAGACCCCGGTCCGTTCGTAGGTGTCCATGCGGCGCTGCTGCGCCATCTCCTGCTTGCACCCGGCCAGCAGGAGCAGCGGCAGCAGGAGGGTCCACCCCCTCACGCCGTCACCACCATCGGCACCACCATCGGCACCACCCGCACGGAGACCGGCCCGAGCCCGTCCAGCAGCGCCGCGAGGCGCGCCTCGTCGGCGCCCGGATCGGCGACGGAGAGGAAGAAGCGGTCCTGGCTGGCACGCTCGAAATCCCGGGCCGCGAAGATCGGGTGGTGCAGGCGCGGCAGGCCGCTGGCGAAGAAGAAACCGGCCACCCCGGCCAGCACGGCGGCCAGGATGCCGCCCTCGAAGCTCAGCACCAGATAGACCTGCCAGGCATGGTGCGGCCGCCCGCCGATCAACAGCGGATAGCCGTGCACGGAGGCGTACCAGCACATCAGATAGGCCAGTCCCGCCCCCGCCAGCCCGGCGGCGAGCATCAGCACCCGCAGCCGGGAGCGCGGCAGGCCGAGCGCCTCCGGCAGCCCCTCCACGGCAAAGGGCGTGTGCGCGTCGATCGGGTGCAGCCCGGCCTCCCGCGCCCGCCGGGCGGCAGCCAGCAGCGTGTCCGGGTCGCGGAACTCGGCGAGGAGCAGCGGCGGCGGGCTCATCCCTCGCGCCTCCGCCGGTGCAACAGCTTGCCCATGTCGTGCATCGCCACCACCGGCAGCAGGCGCGACACGGTCAGCATCAGCAGCGCGAAGAAGCCCAGCGTGCCCGCCAGCAGCCCCCAGTCCCAGAGCGTCGGGTGGAAGACGCTCTCCGTCGCCGGCAGATGCGTGTGGGACAGCGTGTTCCAGATGATCAGGATGCGCTCCAGCCACATCCCGACATTCAGCACCACCGCCACCAGCACCACGAACCAGATCCGCCGCCGCAGCGCGCCGATCCAGAAGAGCTGCGGCGCGATCACGTTGCAGAAGAGCATGACGAGGTAGAGGACGGTGTAGGGGCTGTGGAAGAGGTAATGCAGGTGCGCGCGTTCCGCCGCGTCGCCGCCATACCAGTCGTTGAACCATTCGGTGCCGTAGGACAGGCCCATGGCCAGCGCCCCGGCCAGCACCACCCGCGCCATCACCTCGAAATGGCGCGGCGTGATCACCGCCTGCAGGCCCAGGCCCCGGCGCATGGCGGCGGCGAGCACGATCACCATGCCGAAGCCGGAGAAGAGCGCGCCCACCACGAAATAGGGCGGGAAGATCGACTCGGACCAGCCCGGCATCAGGCTCGCCGCGAAATCCAGTGCCGCGACGCTGTGCACGGAGACCACCAGCGGCAGGGCGATCATCGCCATGGCGCGATACACCGTGTCGTGCAGCTGCCAGTGCCGGGCGGAGCCGCGCCAGCCCAGCGCCAGCGCGCCGTAGATCCGCTGCCCCGCCCGGGTCTGCGCCCGGTCGCGTAGCGTGGCGAGGTCCGGGATCAGGCCCAGGAAGAAGAACAGCACCGAGAAGACCAGATAGGCGACGATCGAGGCCGCGTCCCAGACCAGGGCGCTGTCCCATTGCGGCCAGAGCCCCATCGAGTTCGGATAGGGGATCACCCAGTAGGCGCGGTAGGGCCGGCCCAGGTGCAGGATGGGGAACAGCCCGGCGATGGAGACGGCGAAGATCGTCATCACCTCGGCGAAGCGGTTGATCGCCGCGCGCCAGGGCTGCCGCGTCAGCAGCAGCGCCGCCGAGATGAAGGTCCCCGCATTGCCGATGCCGATCCACCAGACATAGTTGGCGATGGGGAAGCCCCAGACCACCGAGGTGTTGTTGCCGAAGATGCCGATGCCCTGGGCGAAGAGCCAGGTGATGATGGCGGCCATCATCAGCGTCACCAGCAGGGCGAGCAGGAAGGCGATGCGGTAGCGCCCGCCCGCCTTCTCCCGCAGCAGCGGGTCGGCGACCGTGCCGACCAGGGAGCCGTAGCTGGCCTCGCGCGGCAGCAGCCCGTCGGTGGCGCCGCTCATGCCCCGTCCTCCAGCCCCGGATGGGAGTTGCGCACGGCGCCGAGATAGGTGGTGCGCGGCCGCGTCCCCAGCTCGCCCAGCAGCGCGTAGTGCTGCGGCTCCCGCCGCAGCGCCGCCACGGCAGAGCCTTCCGCCGCCAGGTCGCCGAAGCTGATGGCCTGGGCCGGGCAGGCGTTCTGGCAGGCGGTGCGCACTTCATCGGCGCGCAGCGGCCGGTCCTCCTTCTCCGCGGCGCGGCGGGCGGCGCTGATGCGCTGGGTGCAGTAGGTGCACTTCTCCATCACCCCGCGCGCCCGCACCGTCACCTCCGGATTGTGCTGCGCCGCCACGAGCGGATCGCCGAGGTTCCCGTATTCCTGGCCGTCATTGTAGCCGAAGAAGTTGAAGCGCCGGACCTTGTAGGGGCAGTTGCCCTGGCAGAAGCGCGTGCCGATGCAGCGGTTGTAGACCTGCACGTTCAGCCCCTCGCTGTCATGCACCGAGGCGGCGACGGGGCAGA
This sequence comes from Roseomonas gilardii, assembly GCF_001941945.1. NCBI lineage: Bacteria > Pseudomonadati > Pseudomonadota > Alphaproteobacteria > Acetobacterales > Roseomonadaceae > Roseomonas > Roseomonas gilardii. The sequence continues at coordinate 3,961,710 of NZ_CP015583.1, forward strand.
CCGGCTCGCAGGGCGCCTGCTCGCAATGCATGCAGGGCACGGGCTGGAAGCCGGGGCGCGGGTCCGCCTCCGCCTCGTTCTGCCAGTAGGTGTCCACGCGCAGCCAGGCCATGTGGCGGCCGCGCGCCACCTCCTCCGGCCCGACCACGGGCACGCTGTTCTCCGCCTGGCAGGCGATGACGCAGGCGTTGCAGCCGATGCAGAGCGTGGTGTCGATCACCATCGCCCATTGCGGATGGCTGGCCGGCACCCCCTCCACGCGCGGCCCGGTGAGCCGGCTGCCGGGCAGCAGGCTGGGCGGCGTGGCCGGCGGCGGCACTTCCTGCCCGGGCAGCTCCCCCAGGCCGAAGGCGCGGAACAGGCTGTGCCGGTCGCCCTCCAGCCCGTTCGCGTCGAGCGGACGCAGGACCTCGCCGCGATGGCCGGTCTTCGCCAAGGCGAGCCCCGCCCCGCCCCAGGGCGCCCCGCTGTCCCGCAGCGCATAGGCATCCGCGCCCAGCCCGTCGCCGATCGAGCCCGCCCGCGGCCGGCCATAGCCGAGGCTCAGCGCCGCGACGCCCGGCGCCATGCCGGGCAGCGGCAGGACCGGCGCCTCCAGCTTCCGCCCGCGCCAGTCCAGCGCCACCATGTCGCCCGCCTCCAGGCCGCGCCGCCGCGCTTCCTCGGGCGCCAGCAGCAGCGCATTGCCCCAGACCTGCCGGGTCAGTGGCTTCGGGCATTCCTGCAGCCAGGCATTGTTGGCGAAGCGACCGTCCCAGCAGGCGGCGTCGGGGCGCAGCGCGAGGAGCAGCCCGGCCTCCGGCGGCACGGCGCGGAGTTCGGGCAGGCGCGGCTCCGGCACCGCCACCGGGGCGGGCGCGCTGTCCGGCACCACCCCGTCATGCAGCGCCTGCCGCCACCAGGTCTCGAACGCCGCCCCAGACACCATTCCAGGCACCGCCCCCTGCCAGGTGGCGCGAAGTTCCGCCTGGGGATCGCTGTCCAGCCGCCCGAGCAGCGCAGTCAGGGCCTGGATGGGCGAGACCGTGTCGTGGAGCGGCTTGATCAGCGGCTGCGCGAGGCTGGCCGTGCCATCCGTGGCCCGGGCATCGCCCCAGTCCTCCAGCGGATGGGTCATCGGCACGTGCCACCGGCAGGCGGCGGCGGTCTCGTCGAAATAGCCGCCGAGATGCAGGGTGAAGGCGCCGCTCTTCCCCAGGGCCTCCGCGAAGCCGAGATCGGCGGGCGCGTCATAGGCGGGGTTGCGGTCCAGGATCAGCAGCGTCTCCGCCGATCCGTCGCGCAGGGCCTCTGCCAACTTGGCGAGATCCTCCGGTGCCTGCCCGGCCGGGGGCTCGCGATACTCCACCGGGGCGCCGAGCCGGTGGTTGGCCCAATGCACCAGCGCCTGCACCTCCGGTGGCTGCCAGGGGCCGGCCAGCACCAGCCCTTCCCCGGGCCGCGCCCGCAGATCCGCCAGCGCGGCCTCCAGCCAGCGCGCCATGGCGGGGTCCAGGGGCGGCGCCTCCAGCGGCGCACCCAGCCCTGCCGCAAGGGCGACGGCGAGGTCCCGCAGCCCGGCGGGCGGCAAAGCGAGGCGGTGATCGGCCTTGGCGCCCGTCAGGCCGGGCACGGATTCCGCGACATAGAGGCGCGAGAAGCCCCCCGTTTGCCCCCTTCGTGCCCGCCGGTGCGCGGCGAAGCCGCGGGCATGGCGGGGCTGGTCCGGCCCGGGGCCGAGCGGATCGGCATCCAGCGCCAGGATGGTGGTGGCCCGGTCCAGGCGCGGCAGGGCCTCCAGCGGCCGCCCGAAAGCCAGCACGGCGCCCGCGCGCGCATTCTCCTCCCCCACGGGCTCATGCGTGTGCCAGCGCAGGCCCGGGAAGCGGGCGCGCAGTTCACCGAGCAGCCGCAGCAGGGTGGGCGAGGTGAGATGCCCCGTCAGCAGGTGCAGCCCGGCGCCGCCCCGCGCCTCCGCCTTGCGGATCTGCGGCAGCAGGGCGGAGAAAAGCGCCTCGCGCGGCGCGATCCGGATGCCCTGGCGCACGGCGCGGGAACGGTCCGGATCGTAGAGCGACAGGATCGCCGCCTCGGTGAAGGCATCGGTGCCGCCGAGGCTGCCGGGATGCGCGACATTGCCTTCCAGCTTCACCGGGCGGCCCTCGAAGCAGGTGGCGATCACGCCGCGCGCGTAGCCGTTCAGCGTCAGCGCCGTGGCATAGCGCATGGGCACGCCGGGGACGACGTTCTCCGGCTGCTCCACATAGGGGACGATCTCCTCCGCCGGCTCACCGCAGGCGGTGAGGCTCAGCGCCGTGCCCAGCAGCGCGAGGCCGGCCCGGCGCCGGCTCATCACCGGCCCACCCTCGCGGGCACCGGCGGGGATGCCGCTCAGCGGTGGCAGCGGGAGCATTCGGTCAGCCCCTCCGTCTGGATCATGTAATGGCGGATCAGCGCCTCCCCCTGCCGCCGCCGGTTGGCGGGCGGCGTCCAGTCCATGCGGGTGATGGCATCCTCCGGCCGCAGGTTCGGCGCCGGGTCGCGGTGGCAGTCCAGGCACCAGCCCATGGTCAGCGGCGCCACCTGACGGACCTGCGGCATCCGGCCGATGTCGCCATGGCAGGTGGCGCAGCCGACGCCGTTCCGCACATGCACGCTGTGGTCGAAGAAGACATAGTCCGGCAGGCGGTGGACGCGCTGCCAGGCGATCGGCACCTGCTTCGCAAGGCTTTCGCGCACCGGCGCCAAGATCGCGGCATTGGTCCAGATCTGCGAATGGCAGGTCATGCAGGTTTCGGTCGGCGGCATGCCGGCGAAGCGGGATTCCGCGACGGTGGTGTGGCAGTAGCGGCAGTCGAGGCCGAGGCTGCCGACATGATGCGCGTGGCTGAACTGCACGGGCTGTTCCACCACCAGATCCTGCCGCGTCACATGCGCGGTGAAGGGCAGCCAGAGCAGCAGGCCGATCCCGCCCAGGATGAACAAAAGGACAGCCAGCAGCCCGGCACGGGCCAGGGTGTCGGCCTGAGGGGAGAAGATCTGCGGCACGTGCCGGTCAGAAGCCGGCGGACGGGTCGAGGCCGGACAGGCGCGCCCGCGCGAGGTGTCGCGGGCCTGGACGCATCGTGAATCGCATCGTGACGTTCGGAGATCCGTTGTTGCGGCGAAGCTGAACCAGCCTCCGGAGGATGAGAACGGGCCCGCGCCGGGACGGTGATCAACAGGACGAGATGATGCGGGTGGCGACGGACATGGCTCGCGCGGTGGTGATCCCGCGGCGGCGCTGCACGGCCCTTCGCCCTGTCCTCTGGCCGCCTGTGACCGCGCCGGTCTATGAGAGGCACGGGTTCCGGGACGCCGGCCGCCTGGCCGGACGCGGTGCGTGCCGGGACGGGCGGGAACGCGGCTCCCGCACCATGGACGCGGCCCGGGGACATGCCCGCCCGGCCCTCATCAGCCATCGGATGCACATGACAGCCACGCAATACATCCTGACCCTGTCCTGCCCCAACCGGCCCGGCATCGTGGCGGCCGTGGCCGGCTGCATCTTCGAGCATGGCGGCAACATCCGCGAGGCGCAGCAATACGACGACACGGAGAGCACCCGCTTCTTCGCGCGCATCACCCTCGACCATCCCGAGGACCGGCTGGACCTGGAGGCGCTGCGGCAGGGCTTCGGCCTCGTCGCGGAACGCTTCGGCATGTCCTGGAGCCTGCGCGACCGGGGCGAGCGGCAGCGCGTCATGCTGCTGGCCTCGAAGTTCGACCACTGCCTCGCCGACATCCTCTACCGCTGGCGCATCGGCGAGCTGCCGATGATCCCGACGGCCATCGTCTCCAACCATCCGCTGGAGACCTATGCGCATCTCGATTTCACCGGCATCCCCTTCCACCACCTGCCGGTGACGAAGGCGAACAAGCGGGAGCAGGAGGAGCGGATCTGGTCGCTGCTGCAGGAGACCGGCACGGATCTGGTGATCCTGGCGCGCTACATGCAAATCCTTTCCGACGATCTCGCCAGGAAGCTGGCCGGGCGCTGCATCAACATCCACCATTCCTTCCTGCCGGGCTTCAAGGGCGCGCGCCCCTATCACCAGGCGCATGCGCGCGGCGTGAAGCTCATCGGCGCCACGGCGCACTACGTCACCGCCGATCTCGACGAGGGGCCGATCATCGAGCAGGACGTGGAGCGCATCAGCCACAACGACACGCCCGAGGACCTGATCCGCCAGGGGCGCGACATCGAGCGCCGCGTCCTGTCCCGCGCACTGCTCTGGCAGCTCGAAGGGCGCATCCTGCTCAACGGCAGCCGGACGGTGGTGTTCCGGGACTGAGCCGGACGGACGCGCGGCGCGGCCGGGCCGGTTGCCGCCGCCCGGGCTTCGCGGAACACTGGCCTCCAGACGGCCACCCAAGGCCGCCGGAGGAGAACGCCAGGATGAGACGCCGCACACTCGCCCTCGGGGCGCCGGGCCTGTTTCTCGCCGCCACGGGCGCGGCGGAGGCGCAGGGCAGCGTTTCCGGGAATCCGCCCGTCCCGCGCCCGGATGCCGCCCGTCCCGCCTCGGCCGCCTTGCCGACACCTCCGGTCCCAGGCGGCGCGGGGGCCTGGGTGACGAGCTGGGCCGCCTCGGTCCAGGGGCCCTATCCGGTGGGCAATCCTTCCGCCCAGCCGGACCAGCGCTTCGCCATCCCGGAACCGGCGCAGGGGCTGCGGGACCAGACGCTGCGGCTGGTGCTGCGGCCCACCGTCTGGGGCCCCCAGGCGCGGCTGCGCTTCTCCAACGCCTTCGGCACCCGCCCGCTGCGGATCGAGGGCGTCCATGCCGGGCTGCAGCTCGGCGGCGCGACGCTGCTGCCCGGCAGCAACCGCCCCGTGCGCTTCGGCGGCGAGGCGGGCGTGACGATCCCGCCGGGCGGGCAGGCCTGGTCGGACCCGGTGTCGCTGCCGCCCGGCGACGTGGCCTCGCCGCTGCTGGCCGGGCGCAAGCTGGCCGTCTCTCTCCATCTCCCCGGCCAGACCGGGCCGATGACCTGGCACGCCAAGGCGATGCAGACCTCCTACCTCTCGCCGCCCGGTGCCGGGTCGCGGGGCGCGGAGGAGGGCGAGGCAGCCTTCCCCTATTCCGTGGCCTCCTGGTTCTTCCTCGATGCGGTGGACATGGCGGCACCGGCCGGCACGCCCGTGGTGGTATGCCTCGGCGATTCCATCACCGACGGCACCGCCTCCACCATGAATGGCGACGACCGCTGGCCGGACGTGCTGTGGCGGCGCCTCGCCGCGGCGTCGGACCGGCCGGTCGCGGTGGTGAATGCCGGGATCGGCGGCAACCAGGTGGCAGGCCCGGCCGAATACGGGCCGGAAAAGCCCTTCCCCGGCGGTCCCTCCGCCCTGTCGCGGCTGGAGCGGGACGTGATCTCCCTGTCCGGCGTGACGGCGGTGATCTGGCTGGAGGGCATCAACGACTTCAGCCGCAATGGCAATGCCTCCCTCGACACGGTGCGCGACGCGATGCGGGAGGGCGTGCGCCGGCTGCGCGACGGCATTCCCGGCCTGAGGATGATCGGCGCCACGCTGCCCCCGGCGCTGGGCAGCAGCAGCGCCGCGCATGGCCATGCCGAGCAGGACGAGAAGCGGCGCGGGTTGAACGCCTTCATCCGCGATTCCGGCACGTTCGACGCGGTGGCGGATTTCGAGCGCGTCACGCTCGACCCCGCGACCGGCGGGCTGCGGCCGGAGATGGTGCCGGAATCCACCACCGGCGGCCCGGGCGACAAGCTGCACCCGAACCGCGCCGGCTATCTCGCCATGGGAGCCAGCATCGCGCCGGAACTGCTGCTGCCGAAGCGCTGACGGGCGCACCCGCGCTCCGGGAGTTGAGCGGCGGCAGGGTTCGCGAGCGGGGCGGCCGGGCTAGGCTCTGCCGTCCAGACACACGGAGGCCAGAAGACCTTGATGAACCGATCCCTGCTATCCGGCCGCGGCGCGTTCCTGGCCCTCACGGCGAGCGGCCTGTTCGGCCTCGCCGCCTGCGCCGCGCCTTCCGGCCCCCACAATCCGCCGCGGCCCCGGTGCCCGCGAATGCCATGTCAGGAGTCCAGCCCGTGGCCGCCACGCCGGATCAGCCGCTGGAAGGCGTCGCCTGGCGCCTCACGCAACTGGAGGGACAGCTCGTCACCGTCTCCGGCCAGGACCAGCGCGCGCCCTTCCTGCAGTTCGACGCGCAGAACAGGCGGGTTTCCGGGTCCGGCGGCTGCAACCGCCTGACCGGCGCCTATCTGTCCGGACCGGGCACGCTGCGGGTCGGACCCGTGGCCAGCACCCGCATGGCCTGCCTCGACCAGGGCACCGGGGAGCGCGAGAACCGCTTCTTCGCCGTGCTGGAAGCGACCAGGGGCTATCGGATCGCGGGCCGCACGCTGACCCTGACCGGCGAAGGCGGCCAGATCCTGGCAATGCTGGAGGAATCGACGCTGCGCTGAGGCATCCGGATGGGGGAGTCCACGCCCCCATCCCCCTCCCCGTTCCGGCCGATGGTCACGCCGCCCGGTCCAGCCCCTCATCCGCCAGGACCTTCCGCACGGCGGCGTCCTCGGTCACCCGGTCGTGCAGCGCCTGCACATGGGGATAGCGGCCGAGCTTCTCCGGCAGCTTCATGATCGCCCAGCGAATCATCGGAAAGGCATAGGCGTCGATCACCGTCCGCCTTTCCCCCAGGATGAAGGGGTGCTCCGCCAGTTGCGCATCCAGCAGGGCGAGGCGCTTGCGGACGAGTTCCATCCCCGCCTGGCGCACCGCCTCCTTCGCCGCCTCGCTCCGGTCCGCCGTGTAACGCTCCGGCATGAAGATCGGATAGAAGGAGGGATGCAGGTCCCCGGTCATGAAGGACGACCAGCGGTCCAGCTCCGCCTGCTCCTCCGGCGTGTTCCCAGCATCCAGCCCGGCCTGCGGGAAACGGCGCGCGAGGTAATGCAGGATCGCCCCGGCCTGCGTCAGCACCCAGCCGGATTCGTCGCACAGCGCCGGCACGGCACCCGACGGGTTCACCGCCACGAGTTCCGGCGAGCCGTACTGGACCCGCTTCGCCTCATAGGGCTGGCCGATCCATTCCAGGACGATATGCGGGGCCAGCGAGCAGGCGCCGGGCGCGTAGAAGAGCGTCAGCATGGGAAGCGTCCCTCCATCCCGCCGCGCATGGGCGCCAGGACGTGGCGGGCGCGGCGGAGGGTCCTTACTGCCATGCGGGTGGGGGCACCTGAATGCCCGTGCCGCTCAGAACTCCGGGAGGCGAGAGCGGCCTAGCGCCCCAGCCCGTCCCAGAACTCCTTCACCTTGGCGAAGAAGCCCTCGGATTCCGGCGAGGACCGGTCGCCCTCTCGCGCCTCGGCCTCGAACTGCTCCAGCAGCTCGCGCTGGCGGGTGGAGAGGTTCTGCGGCGTCTCGACGCTGACCTGGACATACATGTCGCCGCGCGCCGCCGAGCGGAGCACGGAGAAGCCCTTGCCACGCAGGCGGAACTGGTCCCCCGCCTGGGTGCCCTGCGGGATGGTGACGCGGGCGCGGCCACCGTCGATCGTCGGCACCTCCACCGCCCCGCCCAGCGCCGCCTGGGTCATGCGCAGCGGCACGCGGACGAAGATGTTGTTGCCGTCGCGCACGAAGAGCGGATGCGTGCGCACGCCGATATCCACGTAGAGATCGCCCGCGGGCGCGCCGCGCAGCCCGGCCTCGCCCTCGCCGGACAGGCGGATGCGGGTGCCGTCCTCGACCCCCGCCGGAACGGTGACGTTGAGGGTGCGGTCGCGCTGCACGCGGCCGGCACCCTGGCAGACCTTGCAGGGGTTCTTCACGGTGCGGCCGGTGCCGCCGCAGGTCGGGCAGGTGCGTTCCACCAGGAAGAAGCCCTGCTGCGCCCGGACCTTGCCCGCGCCATGGCAGGTGGTGCAGGTCTGCACGGAGGCCTTGCCGCCCTCGGCGCCCGAGCCGTCGCAGGCCTCGCAGGCCACGGAGCTGGGCACGCGGATGGTCTTCTTGACCCCGGCGAAGGCTTCCTCAAGGCTGATCTCGATGCTGGTGCGCAGGTCCGACCCGCGCCCCGCCGCAGCACCGCCCCGGCCACGGCCACCACCGGCGGCACCGCCGAAATTGGCGCCGAACATCTGCTCGAAGATGTCCTCGAAGGGCGAGCCGGAGAAGCCGCCACCGCCGAAGCCCCCGGCCCCGCCGCCGCCACCGCCCTCGAAGGCGGCATGGCCGTAGCGGTCATAGGCGGCGCGCTTCTCGCCATCCTTCAGGACGTCGTAGGCCTCGTTGAGTTCCTTGAACCGCGTCTCGGCGCTCTTGTCGCCCTGGTTGCGGTCCGGATGGTACTTCATGGCGAGCTTGCGGTAGGCCTTCTTCAGCTCGTCCTCGCCCGCGTCACGGGCACAACCCAGAATTTCGTAGTAATCGCGCTTTGCCATCGTCGTCCCGTTCGCAGGGCGGGCCCGGTCCGGTGACACCGATCACCGGATCAGCCAATTTTTCCCATGGCCTGCCGATCCGCGACTGTCGCGGGCAGGACACCAGAGGCGCTTCATAGCAAAACGCCCGGCCCGGGGGGCAAAATCCCCACGGACCGGGCGCCGTGCCCTACAGCGCCGGTGGGCTCTTCAGCCCGTCAGCCCTGGTTCTTCTTGTTGTGGTCCACGTCCTCGAACTCGGCGTCCACCACCTTGCTGCCGTCGCCCGGTTGGCCGCCGGCCGCACCCGGACCCGCGCCCGGCGCGCCCTGCGAGGACGGGCCGGAGGCACCCTGCGCCTCGGACTGGGCGCGGTACATCGCCTCGCCCATCTTCATGGCCGCCGCGGACAGCCGCTCGGTCGCCTGCTTCAGCGTCTCGGCATCGCCATTCTCGCGGGCCGACTTCGCAGCCTCCAACGCGCCCTCGACCTCGCCCTTCTCCGCCGCGCCGACCTTGTCGCCGGCCTCGGCCAGCGTCTTCTCGGTCTGGTGGATCAGGGCCTCCAGGTTGTTGCGCGCCTCGACCGCCTCACGCCGCTTCTTGTCCGCCTCGGCATTCGCCTCGGCGTCCTTGACCATGCGCTCGATGTCGTTCTCGCTCAGGCCGGAGCGGGCCTGGATCTTGATGTTCTGCTCCTTGCCGGTGGCCTTGTCCTTCGCGCTGACGGAGACGATGCCGTTCGCGTCGATGTCGAAGGTCACCTCCACCTGCGGCACGCCGCGCGGCGCGGGCGGGATGCCCTGGAGGTCGAAGTTGCCCAGCAGCTTGTTGTCCGCCGCCATCTCGCGCTCGCCCTGGAAGACCTTGATGGTCACCGCCGTCTGGTTGTCGTCGGCGGTGGAGAAGGTCTGGGACTTCTTCGTCGGGATGGTGGTGTTGCGGTCGATCAGCCGGGTGAACACGCCGCCCAGCGTCTCGATGCCCAGCGACAGCGGGGTCACGTCGAGCAGCAGGACGTCCTTCACCTCGCCCTTCAGCACCGCGCCCTGGATGGCGGCGCCGATGGCGACGACCTCGTCCGGGTTGACGTTGCGGGCGGGGTCCTTGCCGAAGAACTGCTTCACCGTCTCGATGATCTTGGGCATGCGGGTCATGCCGCCGACCAGGATCACCTCGTCGATCTCGTTGGCGGCGAGGCCCGCGTCCTTCAGCGCGTTGCGGCAGGGCTCCAGCGTCCGCTGCACCAAGTCATCGACCAGCGCCTCCAGCTTCGCGCGCGTCAGCTGCAGCACGAGGTGCTTCGGGCCGGTTGCGTCGGCGGTAATGAAGGGCAGGTTGATCTCGGTCTGCTTGGCCGAGGACAGCTCGATCTTCGCCTTCTCGGCGGCCTCCTTGAGGCGCTGCAGGGCGAGCTTGTCGCCGCGCAGGTCGATGCCGTTCTCCTTCTTGAACTCGTCGGCCAGGTAGTCGATCACCCGCTGGTCGAAGTCCTCGCCGCCCAGGAAGGTGTCGCCGTTGGTGGACTTCACCTCGAAGACGCCGTCGCCGATCTCCAGCACGGAGACGTCGAAGGTGCCGCCGCCGAGGTCATAGACCACGATCGTGCCGGAGTTCTTCTTGTCGAGGCCATAGGCCAGCGCGGCGGCCGTCGGCTCGTTGATGATGCGCAGCACCTCGAGGCCCGCGATGCGGCCGGCCTCCTTGGTCGCCTGGCGCTGGGCATCGTTGAAGTAGGCCGGGACGGTGATGACAGCCTGGGAGACGGGCTCGCCGAGATAGTTCTCGGCGGTCTCCTTCATCTTGCCGAGGACGAAGGCGCTGATCTGCTGCGGCGCCATCTTGTCGCCGCGCGCCTCCACCCAGGCGTCGCCGTTGTCGGCGCGGACGATGTGGAAGGGGGCGAGGCTCTTCTCCTTCTGCACCATCGCGTCGTCGAAGCGACGGCCGATCAGGCGCTTCACGGCATAGAGCGTGTCGGTGGGGTTGGTCACCGCCTGGCGCTTCGCGGCCTGGCCGACCAGGCGCTCGCCATTCTTGGTGAAGGCGACCATGGAGGGCGTCGTACGCGCGCCCTCGGCATTCTCCAGCACCCGTGCCTCGCCGCCTTCCATGATGGCGACGCAGGAATTCGTGGTGCCGAGGTCGATGCCGATAACTTTGCTCATCCGTCTCTCCTCTGCGGCGGATCGGGACGGCCCTGCTCAGGCGCCGTGCCGGTCCCCATTTGCTCGGATGTGGGGAATTGGTTCGGACCGGGGCCGGTCCGCGACCAAGGATGTATTGTTCCGGGGCTTTGGCAACAAGAGGGCAACACCCGCAAAGCGGCCCCTCTTCGCGCGCTTCCCGTGAGTCAGCCTTGCGGATTCCGCCGGGAAACCGGTGGCCCGGGCTGCGGCGGCCCACCGGCTGGCGCCTCCGGGGGCGGGGGAGCGGCCAGGCTGGGGCCGGCCTCCCGGAACAGGTAGAGGACGCGCTTGCCGTTCCGGGGGTCCCGCGCCTCGCCCGCCGGGCGGAAGCCCAGCCTCGTGTGGAAGGCGAGGCTGCCGGGGTTGGGCGGGTCCAGGTTGACCTCGCAGGCCAGCCCGCTGCGCCCGGAGGCCAGGACGGCCGCCGCCAGATCCTCGTAGAGCCGGCGGGCGATGCCCCGGCCGCGGGCGGAGGCGGCAACGGCCACGCGGTCCACATAGACCGCGCCCGGCCGGTGGCGGTGGACCCAGCCATGGTTCGGCCCATGCAGCGGCAGGCCGGCGAAGGCGATGAGGAAGCCCAGAGGAACCTCCGGAGGAGCCTGCCCATCCAGCACGGCGCGGGCGCGGAAGGCGCCCCGGGCCAGGGCCGCGAAGCCCGCCTCCCCGACCGCGTTCAGCTCCGCCGCATGGGCGTCGTTCAGCGCGGCCAGGGCCGGGATGTCGGCGGTCCGGATGTCGCGAAGGCGGATCAGCCCGGCTTGCCCGCGACCACGACCATGGCGGGGCGGAGCAGGCGGCCGTTCAGCGTCCAGGCAGGGGTCCAGGCCTGGATCACCGTACCCGGCTCCACGCCCGGCGGGGCGGGCTGCTCGGCCATCGCCTGGTGCAGCGCCGGGTCGAAGGGCTGGCCGGCCGCCTCCACCCGCTGCACGCCATGGCGCTCCAGCATGGCGAGGAAGGACCGCTCCACGCCCTCGAAGCCGCCGCGCAGCTTGCCCAGCAACTCAGGCTCGCCCGGCTCGGGCTGCGGCAGGGCATCGAGGCCCCGGCGCAGGTTGTCGGCGGCCTCGGCGACGTCGGTGGCGAATTTCTGGATGGCGAAGTTGCGGGCATCCTCCAGCTCCTTGCGCTGGCGGTTGCGGGTGTTCTGGGCCTCGGCCTCCGCCCGCATCCACTTGTCGCGCAAGGCGGCGAGCTCTTCCTCCAGCGCCGCGACGCGCTCCGATTCGGGCTGCGGCGCGAAGGCCTCCGAAGCGTCGCCGGCCGCTTGGCCCGGCGCCTCATGGACGGGGATGGCGATGTCGTCCTCGGGGTGCGTCGGGCCCGGCCGGTCAGCCTCGGAGGGGTGCTTCCAGTTCGAATTGTTCATGAAGAGTCCAAGTCATCCGTGTGGGGCACCGGTCCATGCGGGACCGGAAACATGTCCTGTCCCACCTAGGGTCCGGAAGCCCCCGCGGCAAGGCGCGGGCTTGGCGGAGCGGGGTGGCGGGCTCATCTTCCCGGTCCGCATGATCGAGCCCTTCCCCGAGATCTCCCCGATGGCCGAGCGAATCGAGGCGAGGCTGGAACGCCTGGACCTCGACCCCGCCAGCGCCACGAAGAAGGCCGGGCTGTCGCCGGGGGCCATCGAGCGCATCCTGACGGGACAGGCGCCCAGCCCGCGTGGCACGCCGCTGCGCAAGCTGGCGGAGGTGCTGGAATGCTCGGTCTCCTACCTCGTGGGGCTGGACCCGGACGTGCCGCCCCCGCCCGAGCTGCTGGCGGAGGAACAGGGGGATTTCGGCCTGCTGTCCGGTGACCAGGAGGCACTGCTGCGGGCCTATGGCCGGCTGGACATGGCCTCGAAGCAGGCCCTGCTGCACGTCGCCCGGAAGATGGCCGGCCCCGAGCCGGAGCCGGAGGCAAAGCCCGCCAGAGGCGAGCGCAAGGGACGGCGCAAGGGCTGACCCCGGGGGCACCGCCGCTTTGCCCTTGGCGCTGCGCTCCATGGCCGCCCGCCGTGGGAGAGGCGCCGCCTCTCCCACACCCTATCCGCGCTGATGGCACCGGCAGTCCGCCGGAGAGCATGGCTCTCCGGCGCGATCCGGCGTCGGCAGGCGCCAACGAATGGGGTCCAGGGCGCGCAGCGTCCTGGCGGATAGGGGGTCCGGGGGACAAGGCGGAGCCTTTCCCCCGGAACGGCGCAACGCCGGACAGGAAGCCGAAGCCCCTGTCAGGCCGGGCGGAGGCGCCGGGAGAGGAGCGGCAGGAAGGCGCTCGCCAGCGCCGCCAGGGCCACCCACTGGGCGGGACGCGGGCCATAGCCGAGGGCCAGGTTGGCCCGCAGGATCAGCGCAGCGGGGACGCGGGTGGCCAGGGCGTACCAGCCGTACTCGATCAGGGCGGTGCCGAGGGCGGCGAGAGGCACGAGGGCGAGCAGGGGCAGGAAACCCGTCCGCCGCGTGGCAGGAAGCAGGCGCCAGAAGATCAGCCAGAGCAGGAAGCCCGCCATCAGCACGGCCTCGGAGACATCGACCTTCGACTGCATGAAGAAGTGCAGCGCGCCCAGGGCGGCGATCGGGAAAACCAGCCGGTGCAGGCGCTTCCAGTTGCGGCCCATGCGGCGGATCGCGCCGTCGGTGGAGGTCCAGCCCAGGACGCAGAGGCCGAGCACCGCCGCGAAGCCGATGGTGAGGTAGGTGCGCTTCAGGATCTCGCCGGCGACGTGGATCAGGTCGAAGCGCTGGTCGATCACGTAGAGCATCAGATGAGCCAGGGCATAGGCCAGGGCGGCGAGGCCCAGCATCCGCCGCAGCACCACGACCTTCGGCCAGTCGACCAGGTAACGCAGCGGCGTGACCGCCAGGGAGATCAGCAGGAAGCGGATGGCCCAGAGCCCGGTCTGGTGCGTCGCCTCCATATAGGGCTCGGCGCCGAGCGTGCCCGTGCTCCAGCGCAGTCCGGCGATCAGGCCGGGCAACAGCGTGGCCAGGAAGACGACGGTCTTGAAGGGCGAGACGCGGCCGCCCCGGTCCAGCCAGGGCCACGGTCCCGGGCGGGCCGGGTTCCGGGCAGCCGTCCGCGCATCCGGGTGGCCCGCTTCGGCGCGGGTGCCCTCCGGACGGACGGCCCCCGCACGCGGCCGGCGGGGGCGGGTGGGGCCGGGAGAAAGGTCGGAGGACATGCCGCGGCCTCAGTTCGGCGGGGAGACACCGTCCTTGGCGACCGTGACGCGGGTCGCGGTCAGGTGGCCCTCGGCGTCGCGGGTGGCGCCGAACATCACCGCGGCGCCGGGCTTCAGGTCCTCGCGCGACGCCGGGACGGGGGTGACGACCGGCGTGCCGGGTGGCACATGGATGCGGAGCGTCTGGCCCTTGTAGGCCATGGTGAGGTCACGGCCGGAAGTGGCGGAGACAGCGGCATCGACCGTGGCGTTGGTCATGCTGGTGCCCGGCAGGTCCCAGGGATAATGCCCCTCGCCGACGCCGCGCATCGCCTCGGGAAAGATCTGGACGGCACGGGCCTCCAGCGATCCGCCCTCGCCCGGAACGCCGACGATGCCGAGATAGTCGCCCGGCTTGATGGTGGAGAGCTCCACCGCCTTGGGCGAGGTGACGGTCAGGTTGCCGGCGAGGGTCACGGGCACCGTGGCGCCGTCGCGGGCCTTCACCGTCATCACGGCGCCCTCGACCGAGACGATGCTGCCCCGGATGCGGACCGGTGCGGCCTGCGGGGCGGTGCCTGACGGGGTCGCTCCTGGCGCCGTTCCTGGCGCCGCTCCCGGCGCCGCTCCCTGGGCCAGGGCCGGCACCGGCCATGCCTGTGGCAGGATGGCCAGGGAGGCGGCCAGGACCGCAGGCAGGATACGGGAAGGATCGGGCATCGGGTTTGGAAGCTCCAGCGGCGAATGCCGGGACAACGGACCGGAATGCCCGGAGGGACGCACCTGCACGGCGTGTCGTCAGGTGCCGTGCGGGGGATCTGCGGGAAAGCGGCACGCTACGCGGACAGGAGGTCTAGGTGTGGGAGCCCCGTGGGGATGCAAGGGCGAGGTCCTGGGCCTGTCGGATATTTCATCCGGGAGCCGCGACCCGCATGCCGCCCGTTCCGCTAACCGCAGCCGTTGGTCTTGCAGGCGCCCCCCGCCTCGGCACGGTCCGGCCGGGCGGAGGGATCGCGCGATAGCCCCTTGGATGCCAGCTCGGCCTCGTAGGCGGGCCACCAGGCCTCCTGCTCCTCACCCATCCGGCGCAGCACCGTCCAGCTGTAGATGCCGGTGTCGTGCAGGTCGTCGAAGAGGATCCGGACCGCGTAGTGCCCGACTGGCTCCAGGGCCATGATGCCGACATGGCGGCGGCCGGAAACCAGCTTCTTCTGGCCAGGACCGTGGCCCTGCACCTCGGCGGAGGGGCTTTCCGCCCGCAGGTACTCGGCCGGCAGGCTGTGGCGCACCCCGTCCGGCCAGGCGACCTCCAGCCGCCGTTCGGCCCGGCGGAGGCGCAGCTCCGTCGGCACCAGGGGCGCGGCGCTCAACCTTCGAGCCGGCGCGCCTCGTCCGGCAGCATGATCGGAATGCCGTCGCGGATCGGATAGGCCAGCCCGGCCTTGTCGCTGATCAGCTCGCCGCGCTCGCGGTCATAGCGCAGCGGGCCCTTGGTCACGGGGCAAACCAGGATCTCCAGCAGGCGGGGATCGACCGGGGCGGATGTCTTGGTGTCGTTCATCGTCTCGTTCTCGTTCAGCTCGGCTTGCCGGACGGCGACGCGTCCGGCCCGCCGAGGGCATCCATCTGCAACAGGGTCACCAGCGTCCTCGCCCGGTCTTCCGGGGTCGGCGCCTCCAGCAGCGCCTGCTTCTCGCGCGGATCGAAGGGGCAGACCATGGCCAGGGTCGTGACCAGCATCGGATCGGGCAGTTTCTCGATCGCTTCCCAGTTCGCCTCGATCCGCCGCGCCTGGAAATAGGGGCGCAGAGCCGACATCAGCGCCGGGCGGTCGATCGGGGGCTCCGCGCCGCCGCTGTCCAGATCGGCGAGCCAGGGGTGGTAATCCGCCCGGACCCGCCGGTAGCCGCCCGGATGCAGGGGCAGTTCCTGCCGCACCCGGAAGCGGAGGAGGCCGGTGAGGGTGATCAGCAGGCGCCCGTCCTCCGTCTCGGAGAAGGAGGAGACGCGGCCCAGGCAGCCCGTGCCATAGAGGGCGGACGGGCTGGCCTTCGCCGCAGCGGGGTCGGGCTGGATCATGCCGAAGAGCCGGCCATGGCCCAGGCTGTCCTGCACCATGGCGAGGTAGCGGGGCTCGAAGATGTTCAGCGGCAGCCGGCCTTGCGGCAGCAGCAGCGCGCCCGTGAGCGGGAAGACCGCGATCTCTTCCGGCAGGCTGTCGGGCCTGGGATGGAAGACGGGCACGGGCGCGCCACCGTTCAGCTGAACAGCAGGGTCGAGAGCTTGCGCCGCGCCGCGACCGAGGCCGGGTCGGCGAAGCCCCAGGCTTCCAGGAACTTCAGCAGCTGCTTGCGGGCGGCCTGCTCGTTCCATTCGCGGTCCCGCCGGATCGAATCGATCAGCGCGTCCACGGCGGCGGCCTTCTCCCCGGCGGCGTTCAGCGCCACGGCGAGGTCGATCCGGGCGGCATGGTCGTCCGGATCGGCGGCCACGCGCTGCTCGAACTCCGCCAGACGGGCGCGGGCCTCGCGGCCCTGCCGCGACAGCTCCAGGGCGGAGCGGACCGAGGCGATCTCCGCATGGCTGGCGATCTTGGCCGGGATCTGGCCTAGCACGGCCTCGGCCTGGTCTTCCTCGCCCAGGGCCATGAGGGCGCGCACGAGCCCGGCATAGGCTTCCGGATTCTCGGGCTCCGCCTGCACCAGCTCGCCGAAGAGCTGCAGGGCGCCGGCATGGTCGCCTTCCTCGGCGGCGGCCTTGGCCTCGCCCAGCAGGTCGGCCGTGGGCATCTGGCCGCCGGCCATCTTCAGCAGCGCCTCGACGAAGCGCTTGACCTCGCTTTCCGGCAGCGCGCCCTGGAAGAGGTCGGCGATCTGGCCTTTCCAGAAGGCCACGACCGTCGGCACCGACTGCAGCGGCAGGCCCATCTGGGCGAGCTGCCGGACCAGGGCCTGGTTCTGGTCGATATCGATCTTGACCAGCTTCACCCGGCCGCCGGCGGCGCGGATGACCTTCTCCAGCGTGGGCGTGAGCTGCTTGCACGGGCCGCACCAGGTTGCCCAGAAATCCACCAGGATGGGGGTCTGGCGCGAGGCCTCCACCACGTCCTGCATGAAGCTGTTCTGGTCGCTGTCGCGGATGATGTCGGCGTCGCCGCCGCCCGCGGCGGGGCGGTTCGGGTCCAGGATGGTATCCATGTGGGCGGGTTCCCCAACTTCGATTGCGCTCATAGATGCTCCTGTGGAGCCTGGACGCAATGCCCTACGGCGCAGATCGCCCTTCCGACCAGGGTTCCGGGCGGCGAAACATCGCGGCGGAATGGCCGGATGGCAGCCCTGCGAAAAACTGGGGCGAGGACCCTTGTCAGCCTGTCACCGGCATGTCAAAAGCCCGCTCACCGACGGAGCGCGGGCGTAGCTCAGGGGTAGAGCACAACCTTGCCAAGGTTGGGGTCGAGGGTTCGAATCCCTTCGCCCGCTCCAGTCTCCCTCCCGATCGGCACTCTCCAAAATCCGACAAGGCCCATCCGGAAGCGTTGATCGCTCTTCGCATTCATGTGGACTTCACGGGGAATCCTCCGTGGCGTTCCCGGACAGCCGCCTCCGTGTTGCGGAAACCAGCGCAGGCTGATCTGCCCGGCCCAGATGTCCGAATGGGTTCCAGGGCCACGGGGAACAGGACGGACATACCCCTCCCGCTTTCCCCTGCCTTTCGGAGAGAACTGGCGAAAGCACCGCATCGGCGTCACTTTGTCGCGGTTGGAGGTGAAGCATGCAGGACCTGTTGCCCAGGGCCACGCAGCTCGGCGCGTTGCTCAAGCAGCGCGGAGAAACCGTCTCCGTGGCCGAATCCTCCGCCGGCGGGCTGGTGTCGGCGGCCCTGCTCGCCGTTCCGGGGGCCAGCGCCTACTTCATGGGGGGCGCGGTGGTGTACACGCGGCAGGCCCGCGATGCTCTTCTCTCCATCACGGAGAAGGAGATGGCCGGCCTTCGTCCCGCCACCGAGCCCTATGCGATGCTGCTCGCCAACACCATCCGGCAACGTTTCGCCACGCATTGGGGCATTGCCGAAACCGGCGCGGCCGGCCCCGGTGGCAACCGCTATGGCGATCCCGCCGGCCATGCCTGCATCGCCGTCGCCGGTCCGGTGGCCCTGTCGAGAAGGCTGGAAACCGGGCGCCAGGACCGCCCGGACAACATGCGGGCCTTCGCCGCCGTCTTGCTGGACCTTCTCACCGAAGCGATGGAAAGCGGAGACGGCATGTCGGCCCGGGCCTGATCCCCCCGGCGCATGGCTGGCGGGGCCGTCCCGCTGCCCATCAGGGGACGGTTCCGGGACATGAGGGGAGGGAGAGCCTTACCCCCTCCCCTCACATGGCCTTCAGTGCTTCAGGCTGTCGGGCACCTTGCCGCCATTCTGGGCGAGCTGCTGCCAAACGGCCTTGGACAGGGCGATGTTCTGCTCGGCGCTGCCATCCGCGCCGGCATGCACGTTGAGCTCGTTCGCGAGCTGCTTGCGCGCATCCAGGCTGGAATCGAGGTCCAGCATCTTCAGCAGATCGACGATCGAGGTGCGCCAGTTGCCGCCGCCGCCCTTCTGCGCGGCGATCCCCTCCAGCACGGATTCGACATCCACCTCCTGGCCGGGCGCCGGGGCCGATCCACCGCCGGCCGGGGGTGCACCCGCCGGGGTCGCTGCGGGGGTGGCGCCCCCGGCCGGTGCCTGGTCGGAACCGGCCGGGGTGGCGGCCTGTGCCGCGCCGGCGGGGTGGAAGATCTTGTTCAGGATCGAGCTGAAAATGCTCATCTTGCTTCCTTTCAAGAAGACGGACGGGGAACGGTCGGACCCGGCGGGAGTTCCGGCGCCGGTTGGGCGAAACAGGCACAGGAACTCAAAGACCCGCCGCGGCCCGCTCCGGCCGGATGGCTGCGACGGGTAACGCAGGATTTCCGGCCGTGTTGCGATGGCCGCCGAAGAAGGGACATGTCACGGCACCGCCCAGGGGCACCCGGGCCGGTGGTCCTGTGGCGCAGCATCAGCGGTGGGCCGTCACCCCGACCTGTTGGCACATGCTCAACAGCAGGCAGGCCGAGCAGCGAGGCCGCTCGCCGGTGCAGACATGCTTGCCGAAGGGCACGAGGCGCTCGTTGATCTCGACCCAGTAACGACGGGGCAGGATCGCCGCGAGGGCAGCCTGCGTCCGGTCCGGCGTGCCGGTCGCGACGATGCCCCAGCGGTTGGTCACGCGATGGACATGGATGTCCACGGCGATGTGCGGTTGCGCCAGCGCCACGCCGAGCGCGAGGGAGGCGATCTTCGGCCCCACGCCGCGAAAGGCCATCAGCCCCTCGGCCGTGTCGGGAACGGTGCCGCCGAGCTCCTCCACGATCCGCCGGGAGAGGGCGATCAGGTCGCGCGCCTTCGGTTCGGGAAAGGTGGCGCCGTGCAGGAGCCGCACGAGTTCCGGCTCCTCCAGCGCCGCCAGCGCCTCCGGGCTGCGCGCCACGGCGAAAAGCCGGAGGCAGACCGGGATCGTGGTCTCGTCGCGGGTGCGGGCGGAGATAAGGCTCGCCACCAGTTGCTCGAACAGGCTGCCATAGCCCCGATCCCGCAGCTCGAACATCGCTGCCTTCGGCACCCCGGCAACGGCCCGTCGCAGGCGCCGGAAGGCCTCGTCGAAGTCGAAGGGTTCCTTGGGCGTGGCGTCCGCCGCGATCGGGGCTGCGAGGGGCATGATCGCAGGAACGCCGCCCGGCCGGACGGGTTCAGCGCGTGGCCCGTCACATCCGGGCGGGCCGCCGACGCCATGCGGGCCTGCGGGGAAGATCCCACGACACAACCCGTTGAAACGATCCGGCATTCCCCGCATATCGCGCCCCAGCTTGAACCCCCGACCGAGAGGACTGACGGTGAGCGAGACGCTGGAGCGGCACGAATTCGGCGCCGAGGTGGGGCGCCTTCTCGATCTGGTCGTGCACGCGCTCTATTCCGACCGCGAGATCTTCCTGCGCGAACTGGTGGCCAATGCCGCCGATGCCGTGGACCGGCGGCGCTTCGAGGCGCTGACCGACGGCACGCTGGGCCTGCCGGCCGAGGCCAGGGTCCGGATCGTGCCCGACAAGGCGGCAAGGACGCTGACCATCTCCGATCCCGGCATCGGCATGAGCAAGGCCGAGCTGGCGCAGCATCTGGGCACCATCGCCCGCTCCGGCACGCTGGCCTTCACCCGCTCGCTGGCCGAGGCACAGGCCGCGGAGAAGCCCAGCCTGATCGGCCAGTTCGGCGTCGGCTTCTACTCCGCCTTCATGGTGGCGGATCGGGTCGAGGTCACCTCCCGCCGCGCCGGCGGCGAGGAGGCCTGGTGCTGGGCCTCGGAAGGCCAGGGCAGCTACACCCTCGCCCCCGCCGAACGGGCCGAGCCCGGCACGGATATCGTGCTGCACATGAAGGCGGATGCGGAGGAGTTCCTGGAGCCCTTCCGGCTGCAGGCGATCATCCGCAAATGGGCCGACCACATCACCATCCCCATCACCGTGGCGCGGGATGGCCAGGACGAGCCCGCCAACGAGGGCACCGCGCTCTGGCGCAAGCCGAAATCCGAGGTGACGGAGGAGCAGTACACCGAGTTCTACCGCCACGTCGCCCATGCCTTCGACGAGCCCTGGGCCACGCTGCACTGGCGCGCGGAGGGCACGCTGGATTACAGCGCGCTGCTCTTCATCCCCGGCATGAAGCCCTTCCAGGCGGTGGAGGACGAGCGGCAGAGCCGCGTGCGCCTGCATGTCCGCCGCATGTTCATCACCGACGAGGCCGGGCTGCTGCCGCCCTGGCTGCGCTTCGTCGCCGGCGTGGTGGACACCGAGGACCTGCCGCTGAACGTCAGCCGCGAGATGCTGCAATCCACCCCCGTCCTGGCACGCATCCGCAAGGCGGTGACGAACCGCGTCCTGTCCGATCTGAAGACGCGCGCCAGGGATGAGGCGGACTACGCGAAGTTCTGGGAGAATTTCGGCCCGGTCCTGAAGGAAGGCGCCTGGGAGGATGCCGACCACCGCAAGGAGGTGGCGGCGCTGCTGCGCTTCCGTTCCTCGTCGGTGGAGGGCTGGACCTCGCTCGCCGACTATGTCGCGCGGATGAAGGAGGGGCAGGAGGCGATTTACTTCCTGCTCGGCGATGATCCGGCCGCCCTGGCACACTCGCCGCAGTTGGAGGGCTTCCGCGCCAAGGGCGTGGAGGTGCTGCTGCTGTCCGACGGCATCGACGCCTTCTGGCCAGAGCGCCTCGCGGAGTTCGAGGGCAAGCCGATCCGCAGCATCACCCAGGGCGTGGTGGACCTGTCGAAGATCGCGGGTGGCGCGGAGGAGGGCGAGGCCGCCGATGTCGGCGAGTTGCTCGCCCGGCTGAAGGAAGAGCTGAAGGACGAGGTCGGCGAGGTCCGCGCGACGGACCGGCTGGTGGAAAGCGCCGTGGTCCTGGCCGCCCCGCCCTATGGCCCCGACCTGCAGATGCAGCGCATGTTGCGCCGCGCCGGGCGGGGCAGCGGCGCCGGCCTGCCGGTGCTGGAGATCAACCCGCGCCATCCGCTGATCCGCAGGCTGGCCGAGAGCGTGGCGACGGACACGGCGCTGGCGGAGAAGGCGGGCCTGCTGCTCGACCTTGCCCGGGTGCAGGATGGCGACACGCCCCGCGATCCGGCCGGCTTCGCCCGGCGCGTTGCCGCCGCGCTCGCCTTCTGAACGCCTCCCGGCCCGCCGCGAGGCGGGCCGGCCGGACCCGGCGCATCCATCGGGCGTTCCGCCACGGCGTCACCGGTTTCCGGTGACGTGCATCGGGGCGCCCGATGGATACGGATCACCCGAAGGCATCGCATTCCAATGTGACGACGGCGCTGACCTCCCGCACCATGGCGAAGAGCTCGCGCAGGGGTTCCGTGATTTCCTCGTGCTCGCGGCCATAGCCACCGTGGCGCGGCGTGGGCGGCTCGGCGAAATCCAGCGAGGCGCCGGCCGGCTCCACCACCGGGAAGACCGCGTCGAAGACATCGGCCGCGCCTTCCACATCGAGGCGCAGCAGGCGCTGCACCAGCCCTTCCCGCGTCACGCTGTGACGGGGCGAGAAATCCGGCATCTCCACGGCGATCAGCCAGATCCGGTGGATCAGGCAGAGCCGCAGCGCGTGCAGGGCGAAGAGGCGGTCGCTCATCGCGGGGGCGAGGTAGCCGCCCTCCTTCGGCCAGGCGCCCCGCAGGCGGATGTCGTCGGCCAGCAGGCGGCGCAGGACGCGGCGCGTGGGGTCGGTCAGGCCGAGATCCTCCAGCGCCCGGGCCACCCGCATCAAGGCCGCCGGCCGCCCGGCACGCCGCGTATGGGCGGCGCGGTCCAGCCACATGCCCGGGTCCAGGCTGGCCACATAGCCACGCAGCACATCCGGGTCCGAGCAGCGCAGGGCGGCGCGCACGAAGGCCATGGCGTTGCGGAAGCGCGGCGAGCGGCGGAGGAGGTCGGCGAAGGTGTCGGGTTCGTGCGACGCCCCCGCGCCCATGCCATGGGTGAGCGTGGCCAGGAAGCCGAGCTGTTGCAGCACGGCGTTGTTGGGGATGGCGCGCAGCTCGCGCACATGGCGGATGACGCTCGGCCCGCCGCTGTCGCTTTGCCGGGCGGCGGGGCGCGATCCGGTCCGGTCCAGCAAGGCCGTGCCGAAGGCGCCCAGCAGGGCCGCGTAGCCCGGATCGTCCACCAGCGCCGTCATCGCGGCACGGGCCCCGGCGAAGAGGTCGTTGGCGAAGCCGCCTTCGGCATAGACGGGATCGCTTTCCGTCTCGATCGGGGCGAAGGCGTGCTCGGCGATCCGGGCGATCGTGGCATGGGCCAGTTCCGGCGTGCCGAAGTTCAGGTAGCCGTCGCTGCCCTGGAAGCTCGTTTCCAGGCGGACCGGGGTGTTGTGCGCGGCGAAGGCCGCGCGCACCGCCGGCGGGTCGAGATAATCCAGCCGGGCGGCCAGACCATCCGGATGGCCGGCGCGGCCGAGCCCTTCGCCATGGGTGTCGAAGAGCACGACCTCCAGATCGCCCAGCCCGTAGCGGTCCAGCAGGTCGGCAACCCGCAGCTTCAGCCGCTCGATGAGCTGGCTGGCCTGGACCTGGCCGACATAGCGGCCGGAATCGGAGTAGCCGAACTGCAGGCAGAGCCGGCCCAGCTTGCGCAGATAGTCCCGCCAGGCCGGGGAGCGCAGCGCTTCCTCGACCACGCGCTCCCCGCGATGTTCCAGGGCCTCCGCGGTCTCGAAGAGCGGGGAGATTTCCAGGTGCTCCTCCACGCCGCACAGCTTGGCGAGGAGCAGGGCGATCAGCAGGGTCAGCCCGCTTTCGGTCTCGGCGATCAGGAAGCGGACGGGCTGCGAGGCGTCCACATGCTTGGTGATCTGGGTGACGGTCATGAGCAAGCGCAGCGCGCTGGCCTGCTCGGCCATCAGGCCGCCCAGATCGACCGGCTCGGGCTTCACCTGTTGCAGGGCCTCGTTCACGGCGCTGAACATGGCGCGGCGCCGGGCCGGATCGGCGGGATCGCCGCCGATCTCCGCGAAATGCAGCCGGGCGGCGTTGTGGAGCTGCGCCGCGTTGAGACGGACATGCGTACCCGCCAGGGAAAGGCCATGTGCGGCGAGACCGGCCCGGGCGACACAGAGGGCCAGGCGGGTCTCCTCCTCCGCGGCTTCGGCGATAGCGGTCTCGAAAAGATCCAGCAGCGGGGCGGGGGTGACGAGAGCGGCCTCCCGCGACCCCACCAGCTTGTGGGCGAAGTCGCGCACCGCCAGGGGCTCCGTCGGTCCGGAGGGTGGGCAGGCGGCGATCTGCTCGTCCACGGCCTGGAGGGCTTCGTCCACGCGCTGCCGCAGGGGCGCGGTCATCTTCTCCTCGATCGGATCGAGCTGGAGCCTCAGGCGTTCGAGCTGCATCCGCTTCATGGAAAGGCGCAGCCGGAGCGTGTCCTGCCAGCCGATATCCGTGCGCCCGTCGGTGTCGTAGCCAACCCAGGAGGCCAGGATGATCGGCCTGGGCTCCAGCCGGAGCCAGCGGTCCGGCCAGAAATCCCGCGCCACTTTCAGGAAGGCTTCCGCCAGGCGATCCAGCGCATCCCTGGCATGGCTGATGGCCTCGGCAGCCTGGGCGAATTCCATGGTCAGGGACGGCACTTCCGGGCGGAGCGGCAGCGCCTCCTCGGGCACCGGGCCGCCGCTGGCCATGGCGGCCAGGGCCGCGTTGGCGGGAGGGGGAAGGCTGAAGGTGGGATGTGCCGTGAAGACCGCGGCTGCGCGGGGACGTTCCGCCGCAGCGGCAAAGGCCGCGAAGCGCACCGGGCTGTCCTGGGGGTCGGGCCGTGCGGTCCGGGTGGCGAGGATGGCCAAGGCCTGATCGGTCTCGGCCGTTGGAACGACGCCGACGGCTTCCCGCAGCCGTCCCGCGCGGTCGCGGAAGGCGGACTGCCCCAGGTCACGCAGGAGCTTCGCGAGTTCCGCCCGCGACAGGCCTCCGTCATCCATGCGCCGGCTGAGCAGAAGCGCCAGGGCCAGGGCGGGGCTGCCAAAGGGGTCGCTGACGGCCGCCTGACGGGTTTCGGCTGCGAGTCGGAGGATATCGAAGGGGGGATCGTGCCGCATAGGCACGCATGCTGCACGGGCTAACGAGTGCTGTCGTGTTTTCTTTTTGACAGACCCATTGTCCAGCCTTGCTGGCCGTTCAGGGAAAGTTCCACCCTGGATGCGGGGACAGGATTTGAACCTGTGACCTTCAGGTTATGAGCCTGACGAGCTACCGGGCTGCTCCACCCCGCGTTGGGTGAGTGTGTGATGCGGTGATGGCGATCGGGTCGGTGTGTTGTGTGTGTAGGTTCCCATCGGGCGGCCTGGCGGCGACCGACTCTCCCGCGTCTTGAGACGCAGTACCATGGGCGCTGAGGCGTTTCACGGCCGAGTTCGGGATGGGATCGGGTGTGGCAGCCTCGCTAGGGCCACCAGGCCACCGGATGGGAACCGTGGAGGTGTGTGTAGTGTACCGACCTGATGCGCTGGGTGATGGAGGATCTGGGCCTTGTGGCTTTATGGGGCTTTGGGGCTGGGGGGAGCGGGGTATCGGGTGTTGTGAGTGTGTGTTGCTGACTGAGCGGGTGCGCTTTGGTGCTGCGCGCGGTGTCCCTTGTTGAGGGGGACTGCGGCGGCGGGGGAGTGATGGAGTTCGATCGGGCGATTAGGATCGCTCGGCTGCATCCGTTACCGGACTTCCACCTGCGACCTATCGACGTGGTGGTCTTCCACGGCCCTTGGGGAGACCTGGTTTTGAGGCTGGTTTCCCGCTTAGATGCCTTCAGCGGTTATCCGTTCCGTACTTAGCTACCCGGCGATGCTCCTGGCGGAACAACCGGTGCACCAGAGGTACGTCCATCCCGGTCCTCTCGTACTAGGGACAGATCCTCGCAAGTCTCCAACACCCATGGCAGATAGGGACCGAACTGTCTCACGACGTTCTAAACCCAGCTCACGTACCGCTTTAATCGGCGAACAGCCGAACCCTTGGGACCTGCTCCAGCCCCGGGATGCGATGAGCCGACATCGAGGTGCCAAACCTCCCCGTCGATGTGGACTCTTGGGGGAGATCAGCCTGTTATCCCTAGAGTACCTTTTATCCGTTGAGCGATGGCCCTTCCACGCGGGACCACCGGATCACTAAGGCCGACTTTCGTCTCTGCTCGCGCTGTCGCGCTCGCAGTCAGGCGGGCTTATGCCTTTGCACTCAACAGCCGATGTCCGACCGGCCTGAGCCCACCATCGCGCGCCTCCGTTACACTTTGGGAGGCGACCGCCCCAGTCAAACTGCCCACCACGCAGGGTCCTGGCCCGGGCTAACCGGGCTCAGTGAGATGCCAGAAAGAAACAGGGTGGTATTTCAAGGTTGCCTCCACCTGAGCTAGCGCCCGGGTTTCGATGGCTCCCACCTATCCTACACAGTTCCTTCCTGGCACCACTGCGAAGCTGCAGTAAAGG